>JBATLM010000120.1:0-28503 GCA_049289315.1 Cyclobacteriaceae bacterium | reverse complement strand
GGGCCCGAAATTGAATATCTTCTGGTAAAGAAGTCGAAAAACCGTTAACATATATTTCTACGGTATTCCACCCCTCTGGTTCTACAAATATCTGATGTCGGTCTTTGTCTGCAAACCGATTGATTTTGTCTTCTATGGATGGGCAGTAGCGTGGACCTATTCCCTGGATGCGACCTTGGAACATAGGAGATTTGTCGAACCCTTTAGCCAACTCTTCATGAACGTCACCATTGGTGTAGGTAATCCAACAGCTTACTTGTTTGCTTAATGGTTGGGTTTCGGTGAATGAAAATTTACCAGGTTGTTCGTCTCCTGCCTGTTCTTCCATTTTGGAGTAATCCAACGATCTGCCATCTACTCTTGGAGGGGTACCGGTTTTCATCCTTCCCGATTCAAACCCTAATTGTATTAATTGCTCTGTTAATCCCGTGGCGGCCTTTTCTCCTGTTCTTCCCCCTCCAAAATTTTTCTCACCAATATGAATCAATCCATTTAGGAAGGTGCCATTGGTAAGAACTACCGCTTTTGCTTTGATTTCAAGGCCCAGGGAGGTTTTTACCCCCGTAACCTTTCCTTCCTTTACTATTAAGCCGGAGACCATCTCTTGCCAGAAATCTACATTGGGAGTTCGTTCCAGCATGGTTCGCCATTCTTCAGCGAACTTCATTCTATCGTTTTGAGTCCTTGGACTCCACATCGCAGGTCCTTTTGACCGGTTGAGCATTCTAAACTGGATCATAGAGCGATCAGACACAATTCCGGAGTATCCCCCAAGTGCATCTATTTCCCTAACTATTTGTCCTTTGGCTACTCCTCCCATTGCGGGGTTGCATGACATCTGGCCAATGGTGGTCATATTCATGGTGACCAGTAGAACTTTGGATCCCATATTGGCGGCAGCCGCAGCGGCTTCACAACCGGCATGCCCACCTCCTACTACAATTACATCGTACTCCTGAAACATATTCTTATTAGAGGTTTCACGTGAAACATGGATCTGGAATTCTTCCCGTTATCTCCATGTTCCACGTGGAACAAGTTTTTATTTCCGCAAAGATAGGTAAGCTTCTTCTTTTTTGCGCATAAGGGCCTTATCACTAGATTTTTTGTCCTTATAGCCCAAAAGGTGCAATACCCCATGAATAATCACCCGATGAAGTTCAGTATCAAAGGAAACCTGGAAATGCCTGGCGTTTTCCTCTATTCTTTCAACACTTATATACACCTCCCCGGATATTGGTTCTCCTTTCCCAGAATTACCAAAGGTGATAATGTCAGTAAGCGTATTGTGATTGAGGTATTGCTGATTAATGGATAAAAGGTATTGGTCAGAGCAAAAAATGTAATTCAACTCTTCAAGCTTCCCTTTTTCCTTCTTAATGGCTTCTTTGATCCAGGTGGTGGTTTTTCTGGGGTGCGGTAGCTTAAAAGTGATTTCTTCTGTGAAGAATCGAACCGCCATTAATTATCAATGTAAAAGCTAAGCTCTACTACTTTGCCCTTCTCCTTGAAGTCCACCTCGTCCGATAGGTGCTTCATTAAGAATATGCCCCTACCCCCTGGTTTTTCAATGTTTTCTGGTGCAGTTGGGTCTGGAAGGTTCTGATAGTCGAACCCAATCCCTTCGTCTTCAATTTTAAACTTAATTAAGCCCTCTTCGAGGGTTAGGGCCAGCGTTACGTTTTTGCCAGACTCATTCTTATTACCATGTTTGATGGCATTATTTACAGCCTCGGTTACAGCAATCATGATATTGCCATAGATGTCGTCATTGAGGTTGAACTTCTCCTTTGCATTGTCGATGAAGCTTTCAATCATCCTTATGTTCTCAGAAAGGGAAGGGATTTCAATACGAAAGTTATTCATCAGTTAATAGCCAGTTTAAAGTCACCAATACTTTTAAGCAAAATCATTGAAAATTCTCGATTCGCTTAAAATACTCATTCACCTCCTTTTTGTAATAAGGATACAGTTTGGGAGGTACCGTTTTCAACAATTCTACTTCTTTTTCCTTTAATCTTAAATACTCTTCAAATGCTTTTGGAATTTGCTTTTGATATTCTTTGGCAGTCTCGCCCTTGCGCTCTTCATCCATATTTTGTTCACGCATTGATTTCTCTGTTTCCAATAAACGAGTGAGTATATCTTTTTGCCTTCTGATGGTTTGTTCGGTCAGTCGCTTGTTCACCAAATCCATTTCAGTTTGTTCCATTTTTCCAGGGATATCACCTCCGGGAGCTTTTCCGCCTTGTTGTTCTAGTTTCTCTTGCATTTCCTGAAGGGCTCTTCTTATTCTCTCCTGCTCAGCGGCCATCTTAGCCAGCTCTTCAGAAAGTTGCCTTCCGGACTTTCCACTGTTCTTCAATTGTTCAATTTGGTCATTGAGTTGCTGCTGAAGTTCCCCCAAGCTTTGCTTTCCCTTTGCTTTCCCTTTTCCTTTCGAAGGCATGGCATTGGCCATCATATCCATCATCATATCAAAGTGGTCATTCAACATTAAGGCCAGGTTGTTAATGCTGGTCATAGATAATTGCATCTCCGATCCGGCATTCCCTTTTCTTCTTTCTTTAATGTTTTCCACCGCCCTGTCTACGTGATCGTTCAGCTCTCCAACTTCTCGGGTAACAATGGAACCCATAAAAGGGTCCCGCTTAGCAAGAGATAACAGGCTGTCTTCCAGTACTTTAGAGTCGTCTTTAATCTTTAATTGCTGTTGACTCAGCTTCACATATTTAGGGTCTGTTTGCTGTACCTGAACAAAATCTTTCATGAGCGACTCCTGATCATAGGACAGTTTGATCAAGCCATGAAGTATCTGACGCAACGATTCGAGGTTCTCCATATCAATTTCCATTGACATACTATTTTGCATCCCTTCCATTTGCTCCTGCATTTGCTTCATTTTCTCAGCGGCTTTCTTTTGCTGCTCCGTTGCTTTCTTGGGCTCTCCCTGCTCTAGCGATTCTTTACTTTCCTGCTGTGAATTTTTTACATCACCCATTTCTTCTTCAGATGGAGTGTCTGCCTGCTTTTTGATCTCTTCCCCGATCTTATTTAAATCCTCCAGGGTTTTCTCAAACTGCTCAAAATCTTTGGATAGCTCTTCCTGCTCTTTGGCGAGACTTTCATTGTCTGGAGGTGTATTTGATGAATCTTCCCCTTTATCTCCGCTTTTATTCTCATCACCGGATTTTGAATCTTTATTCTCCGACTTGTCCCCCTTATCGTTTTCCGGTTTTTCACCTGCAGCTTCCTTTGTTTTCTCCAGCAAGTCTTCCTGTCGTTTGGTCTGATTCTTTATTTCCTGAATGGCCTGATCCAACTTGTAGTCGTATTGCATCTGTTTGAATAACTCCAGCGTACGTTCCAATTCTTTTTCAAGATTGATCTCCTTTCGATCCATCTTGTCCAACTGCTTTTGAATGTCGGAGACATCAGAGTTTTCACGCATTAATTTTTCCAGCTCTTCAAAGAGTTTTTTGGTTTCCTCATCCAGGAGCTCGTCCATCAATTTTTGTAATTGCTCAGACCTCTCCTTCATTTTCTCATCCATCTCCGAAAGCCCTTCTTTCTTTTCGTTGAGCATTTGATTTTGCTTTTGCAAATCATCGATTAGCTGGTCAAGATTTTGCTTTTGCTTAATGAGGTCTTCCAGCATTTTTTGATCCTGCCATTCCAACGCTTTCTTTCCTCTTAATTTTTGTTGAGCCTCGTCAATAGACTCCTTGAGATCCCTTGCCTTTTTAAGGCTTTCATCAATTTTGCTTTCGGTATTTTCTTGCGACTTGCTGATGTCGGCTTTCATCTCTTGTTCGCTTGGAAGGGCAAAAACATAAGAAGAAGAGCGAGTTGACTTTCGGCCATTAACACCATCGTTGTCCCACACTTCGAGATAATAATTAATGCGTTCTCCTGGATTCAGTTGAAGGGAGTCGAGTACCCACTGATGAAAGAAACTTTGCTTGAGTTGGTTTTTATGAACGGGAATTGAAATAACTTTATTAGGGCCAGCCGCATCCTTTGTCACTTTTTGATAGTTCAATGCCAAAGCACTTATACCGTAGTCATCGGAGATGCTACCACCGAGCAATATGGTTTTGTATAGAATGGAATCGCGAAGGTGATCAACAACAATTTGGGGGTGCTGATCCTTGATTACATTTATGGAATAAGAGATCTGATCCTTATTTTTTGAATGATCGTTCTCCAAGGCAATCCAATAACCCTGTGAGTTGTTAAAGTTTTGATTATGTCTAAATTGCTGATTATCAACTAATTGCATTGGATTTTCTGCTTCTGAAGAAGAGAAGCCAATAGCGGCTTTTGCCGCATTTGCTGCACCTATCAACCAGGTAACGTTAGTGCCCTCAGGAATTTCCAGATTTCCGGTATTCAGCAACACCTCGCTTTGTTTAGCCAGGTAGCGAGGATAAGTAAGCGTTACTTTCAGTTGTGTAAGCTCGGGCCGGTTGATCATGTTGATGGTATATCCATCAGAATAAAATCCGGATGCTTCGAACTGAAACGGGATTTCGTTTTGAAGTTTTTCAAAAGTGTAAGTAAACGATGAGCTAGAGAGGGACTCCATTTTAAATCGCTGGCTTCCGGACTGAATGTACACCGCTTCGGGTAAGGCTTGCCCTTCAAGGTTGAGGTTTAGCGTAAAGTCTTCATTAATGAATGCATTCAGGTTTTGGTTTTGCACCATAAAAGAGAAAGGCGCCTGTGGAGAGAACTCCCTGTTGAACTGAACAATCCGCTGTGTACTCTGCGTGAAAATTCCGTTGTTGATGAAGAAGAGTACCAGCAAGATCCCGAAAGGAATCAAAAGGTATTTAATGTATTTTTTGTTGGCACCTAAATCTATGGCACTTTCAAAAGTTACGTTATCAAATTGTCTTGACTTTTGAAGTATACCGGCATCCAATAGTGCACTCTCATGTTGGGCTGAAAGTTGGATCACATTGAGCAAACGATCTTTGATGGCAGGAAAGTGGGCACCAATCATTTGTGCACTTTCTTCCTGGCCTAGCCCTTTGTGATAAATCCACCACGACAGAGGTTCTTTCAAAAAACGATAAACACAAAATCCGACCAATCCAAAAAAGGATAATAAAATGGTGAAGCGAGCCCAACCACTTAACCAAAGATTGTATTCGATCAGACTTACAACAAGGAAGTAAAGCAATACTAGGGAAACCGTAAGGATGGTGCCTTTAATAAAAAGATTCAGATAGTACCTTTTTTTAAAGGAGTTCAGCCTGCTGTCGATCACTTTTATACCTTCTCTCATACAATCGCCTTAACTGTGAAAACGAATAGCTAGTCTAGATAGTTTAGAATTTACTAAGATAAGAATGGAGTATTCCGAATTCAAAACCATCCATCAGTTAAATGGGTGTTTGCCTCCTCCAAGTTGGGCGATATCTAAGCAACGTTTGATGTCCAGCCATATTCCATCTCGAAGTATTCCAGCACATGGATCTTCAACAACTTTTCTTGCTCCAGTAAATCAAAGTGAGGCAGTTTTTTAATGAGATTCCAATGGGGCCACCCCTCTTTATCAATTCCTTCCAATTCATAATACCCGGAAAGACTCAGAACCTTGCATATAGCAATATGTAAAAGGTCCTGCTTTTCTTCTTTAGAGAAATGCGAGTGGCCCCTGCCCAGCTCCTGCACCCCGATCAAGAAAAGCACCCCGTTCAGGTCTTTTGGCTTTTTGCCCAGTTTATTATCCAGTTCAGTTAATAACCAGGCCCATTTGCGTTCAAACTCGAGGTCTCTTTTATACATTTTGTAGCTCTTCCCAGTATTCGTAAGCCCTTCTCAAGTGAGGAATTACAATGGTTCCCCCCACCAGAGTAGCTACACCCATAGCTTCGTTTACTTCTGCCGTGGAAAACCCAACCTCCTTGCATTTTCCGAGGTGGTATTTGACACAATCATCGCAGCGTAGCACCAGGGAACAGGTTAAGCCAATCAGCTCCTTGGATTTTACATCCAAAGCCCCTGCTGCATAAGCATTGGTATCCAGATTGAATATTCGTTTAATAATAAGGCTGTCGGAGGAGAGAATCTTTTCGTTCATCTTGCTCCGATATTCATTAAATTGCTCTACCTGACTCATTCGGGTGTAAAGGTTAATGATGCAAATATGATGTCATTAACCATCAAAACAAATGGATAGTATGCGATGAACTTATTAAAGGATTTCGTCTCGCTGTTCTTCCCCCGATATTGCTTTGCCTGTTCCAATTCTTTGGTGGGCGGAGAGGAAACACTTTGTACACGATGCATTGTTCACCTTCCCAAAACCCATTATGACATTGGAGATAACCCTATTAAAGATCGGCTGGCGGGAAGATTACCTATCGTTTACGGGGTGGCATTTTTAAAACTGAAAAAAGGTGGAGTTGTACAAAAGATGCTTCACCAACTTAAGTACCAACACCATCCAGAGATTGGGATAAAACTGGGAAAAGTCTTTGGTCATGAATTAATCCAAAATGGATTTTCTGGAGCTTTTGATCTAATTATCCCCGTACCATTGCACCCATCACGAATAAGAAAAAGAGGGTATAACCAAAGCGCAAAGTTTGCGGAAGGCCTGGGCTATGTACTTAACATTCCGTGGGATGAAAGTATATCTGTGCGAAAGACCAGTACTAAAACGCAAACCAATAAATCGAAATTGGAGCGATGGGAGAATGTGAAAGATGTATTTGCGATAGCACAAGCGGAACGAATATCTGGCAAAAGAATTCTTTTGGTAGATGATGTAATTACCACCGGAGCCACCCTTGAAGCTTGTGGAATGCATTTGTTGAAGAGTGGGTGCGCACAACTTAGTGTGGCCTGTATTGCGGAAGCGCAATAAAAAAACCCTGACGGAAGTACCATCAGGGTTTCTATAATTTTTTTGATTCTTATTAGTAGTTCGAACCTGCGCGAATCATTGCACAACGGAATCCAATAGTTGCTGTTGCTGAATCCTGCTCCAAGTATCTTCTTGTTCCGGGAGACATCCAATAAGCTACATCTTTCCATGAACCACCTTTGTAAACGCGAGCTTTATCAGTAATAAGTGAAGTAAAGCCCTGAGGGTTTTGTTCGCTATTACTATTGTAACCCCTTACGTCATCCAAAAATCCATCTCTACGGATTGGGTTAAGGTCATCAACATCTTGATAAGACATGGGGCGATAAACGTCCATTACCCACTCACTCACATTACCGGCCATGTTGTACAAACCGTAATCGTTAGGAGGGAACTCATATATGTACGAGGTAATTAATGCACCATCGTTTAGACGACCAGCAATACCAGCATAGTCACCGCGGCCGCGTTTAAAGTTGGCCAAGAAGAATCCCATTTGTTTTCCGTAAGGATTACGCAATGCATGACCATCCCAAGGATAGATACGCTGATGGGTTTGCATTTCTTCCAACCATTGTGTTCCGATAAGAGCTTGTGCTGCATACTCCCACTCCGCTTCTGTAGGAAGGCGGTAAGCAGGTATTACAATACCAGACTCCAAAGGAATACGACCGTCCGTTTCAGCATACTCATCTCCAGATTGTTCAGCCAATTGCACATTTACTGCACGTGTTCTCCAAACAGCATAGTTATTAGCTTGGCTCCAGCTCACTCCCACAACTGGGAAATAACGGAAACCAGGGTATCTTAAATAATGATCCACATAAGGGTCGTTGAATGCCAACTTACCTACCCAAACTGTTGTGTCGGGAAGAGCGTTTGCATAAACTTCCTGAGTGGAGTCTTTTGCGAGATAATGTAAATACTCAAGCCAGTGGATATTGGCAATTTCGGTTTCATCCATATAGAAAGAAGCAACAGAAACTGTTCTTTCAATATTATCCCGGTAAGACATAACATCTTCCTCGAATGATCCCATAATGGTGCGACCGCCTTCGATGAAAACAGTATTCGGTGCATCAGGTTGGCCTTCAAAAGCCGTCACCTCAAAACCTCCTGCGTCTTCGTCATTGTAGGCCAAGCCTGTGGCAGTACTCATTTGCCCAGGGTTTGTTGCACTGGGTTTTCCACCCCCACCTCCTAAAAGTGAGCATGATGAAATAATGAGGGAGCCGCCAACTAAAAAAAGTAGACCCTTGTAGTACTTCATTTTATTCATATAGATAGTCAAAGCAACCGCTAATATATGTAGATAATTACATGTTTTCCAAAGAGAAAGGATTTTATTGATAAATCCCTGCATTAAGTGAAACCCGTCTTTTTTGTTTCCTAACAACGGTAAGACGAGATGGCTTATTGTCCTAGGGTTTATTCTCCTTTTGGGACAATTAATCCCTAATTGGATCAATTTTTTATAAAAAAGGCTTAAATCAGCTCAAATTCGATGATATTTTCTCTGGCATCCATTTGGCCTTATGGTTCGAGTAAGATTTAAACAACATAAATGAAACTTTTATCCATTACTGATTTTAAACACTATTCTTTCGATAAGAAATGTGATGTAGTGACAATTTACTCTAACTACATCATGCACAGGGAATTCCCGAATGGTAAAGCCTATTTATACCATACCGGATCCTTCTTCATAGAGGTCTTGTATTCTTCGCTTCATAGAAAAATTCAAACGATAAATGCCTTTGATGATATAAGAATGCTGGCCCCTTACGCAGAGACTGTTTCCTTGACCGATTTGGACTTTTGATCGATCAGCGGTTCAAGTATTTCCAGAGCGCTGTCAACAGAATTGATGTCTTCTATGGTAAGAATTAGCTTGCCGGAGACATCTTTCAGGCGGCACCTTCTGGGGTGGGATTGTGCAAACGATAAAATCTTACCAAATACGTCTGACTTGAAATACTCTTCTTTGCCCGTAATGAAATAGGCTTTTAATTTCTCATTCTTCAGAGTCACTTTTTCAAACCCAAGTTGCTCACCCATCCAGCGTAGTTGTACCGTATTAATTAATTGTTCCACTGATTCAGGAATTGGGCCAAATCTGTCTTTTATTGACTCGTGGAATTTTGCAAGCGCCTTTTCATCTTTAATATTATCAAGATTGGCGTACAGCTGAATGCGCTCGCTGGTATTGCTTACATAATTATCAGGAATCAAAATCTCAAGATCTGTTTCGATAATACAATCCTGAACAAGGATTTTTACTTTCTCAGCCAACTCCTCGGAAAATAATTCTTTAAACTCAGTTTCTTTTAACTCCTGAATGGCATCATCCAAAATTTTGTGGTAGGTATCAAACCCAAGGTCATTGATAAAACCAGTTTGCTCCGCACCTAATAAATTACCCGCACCACGAATGTCCAGATCGCGCATAGCAACTTTGAAACCGTCACCTAAATCTGAAAACTCTTCTAAAGCTGAAAGTCTTTTGCGGGAGTCTGATGAGAGCACGGAAGTAGGCGGTGTAAGTAAATAACAAAATGCCTTTTTGTTGGAGCGACCCACCCGGCCACGCATTTGGTGCAAATCACTTAACCCAAACATATGAGCCTGGTTGATCATAATGGTGTTGGCATTGGGGATGTCCAAACCGGATTCGATGATGTTGGTAGACACCAGCACATCATATTCTCCTTCGATAAACTTCACCATCACTTTTTCCAATCGATTGCCTTCCATTTGCCCGTGTGCAATTCCTATTCGGCTATCAGGCACGAGTCTGAAAATGACATTGGCCACTTGCTCGATATCACTTACCCGATTATGAACAAAAAATACCTGACCACCTCTTTGCAGCTCATGACTTACCGCATCACGAATAATGGTCTCTTCATAAGTGTGCAATACGGTAGTTACTGGCTGGCGATTGGGTGGTGCAGTAGCTATTATGCTAAGGTCTCTTGCACCCATCAAAGAAAAATGTAAAGTTCGTGGAATAGGAGTAGCTGTAAGGGTGAGCACGTCAACACTTACTTTCAATTCCTTCAGCTTGTCCTTTACTTTAACGCCAAATTTTTGCTCTTCGTCAATTACGAGCAAGCCCAAATTTTTGAAGACAACATCTTTGCTTACCAACCGATGGGTACCTATAACAATGTTTACTTTACCTTCCACTACGCCTTTTACCACCTCCTTGATTTCCTGAGTGGTTTTAAAACGAGAGATGTATTCTATTCTTAAAGGGAAATTGCTTAGTCGTTCGCAAAAAGTTCTGTGATGCTGCATGGCCAGAATAGTGGTGGGAACAAGCACTGCCACCTGCTTTCCTTCTGTTACCGCTTTGAAGGCAGCCCTTATCGCGATTTCTGTTTTTCCAAATCCAACATCACCGCAGACCAACCGATCCATTGGGTGTGGCAACTCCATATCTTTCTTTACATCTTCTGTTGCACTGGCCTGATCGGGAGTGTCTTCATATAAAAAGGAAGATTCCAATTCAGCTTGCAAAAATCCATCGCCAGCAAACGCATATCCAGGAGCTTGCTTTCGCTTAGCGTATAATTCAATAAGTTCCTTGGCAATATCTTTGACCTTTTTCTTGGCCTTGGCTTTTTTACTTTCCCATTCACCACTTCCTAACTTACTAACAAGTGGGGCTGTGCCTTCTTTGCCAGAATATTTTGAGATTTTGTGAAGTGAGTGAATGCTTGCGTAGAGCAAATCATCATCTCTGAAGACGATGCGGATCGCTTCTTGTTCTTTGCCATTGACAACCTTCTTTTCAAGGCCAGCAAATTTTCCTACCCCATAATCAATATGAGTGATGAAGTCTCCGGGTTGCAGGGTGTGCAACTCACGAAAAGTCATTGCTTTTGATTTAGAAAACTTTTCTTTGCTGCGGTAGCGATGAAAGCGTTCAAAAATCTGGTGGTCGGTATAGCAACCCACCTTTACCAGGTGATCGATAAAACCCTGACGCAAAGGAAACGCTAAAGGTTGGAACTCCAATGTGGGATTGATCTCCTCGAAAATTTCCTGTAGCCGCTCCAATTGTTTGGGCTGCTCAGCAGCAATGAAATTGGAATATCCCTGGCCTTGCGAATCGATGAGTGAGCTCGCCATCAATTCAAAGTTCTTATTGAATGAGGTTTGGGCAGAGGCACTAAATTCTAATGTATGTATTGCCGGTAATTGAAACCGGCTGCCAAACTCCAGACAAACGAAATCATTTAGGCGAGAAGAAAAGTATTCGGACGTTTCAAAAAGCTGCTCAGGTTGCAGCGCAATTTTTGCGTTGCCGGTATCATGCAGAATTTTATCAAAGCGCTGCGATGCCTTTTCAAAACTTTTTGTAAGCACATCGGAGACCAGTTCGGTGTCTTTAATCCAAATGCGCGTGGAGGGAGAAATAAAATCAAGTAAGGAATGTCTTTCCTCCTGCACCAATCGTGTATGCACATTGGGCATGAGGCTTACATGGTCCACCACTTCTACCGAGAGCTGCGAACCGGGATCAAAACTGCGTATACTTTCGACCTCATCGCCAAAGAGTTCGATGCGGTAAGGATGGTCGTGGGCAAATGAGAATACATCTATTATTCCACCTCGAATAGCAAACTGACCAGGCTCATGCACAAAGTCTGTTTTCTCGAATTCATAGGTGTGAAAAAAATCTTCAAGGAATTGGCTGTCTAGGTTTTCACCCTTTTTGACGCTAAACGTATTGCTCGCCAGAGACTTTTTGTTAATTACCTTTTCAACTAGGGCCTCCGGGTAAGTGACGATTAATTGTTTGTCGGGCTGGTTGGTGATGAGGGTGAGCACCTCAGAGCGCATGAGCACGTTGGCATTTTCAATTTCGTCATACTCATACGGCCGTTTGTACGACATGGGGAAAAAGAGTACTTCCTTTTCGCCAAGCAAGTGCTGAAGGTCGTTTAGAAAGTAGGAGGCTTCTTCCTTGTCGTGAAGGATAATCAGGTGACTTGACTTTACGGATTTGCAAATCGAAGCAAAAATGACGGCATCAAGACTGCCGCTGAGACCCTTTAAATGGATGTTTTCAGGCTTGGACGTACGAATCCTCTCGGCCAGCGTCTGTACTAGGCCATCTGATGAATAAATAGAAAGAAAATCGTTCGCCCTCAAACCTTCAAAAAATAAGAATGGCAAAGGTATTATTTCAAATTATCTAAACCATCATTAACAGTACTTTATAGACTTCTTAAAAACGGGCACTTTGAATTTTAAGGATTAAATAATGAATTTTGACCAATGCAATCCGTTCGTCTGTTCTGTTTGTTTTTTAGTGGGGCCAGTTTCTTGTCGTTGATTATAGGGTTGTTTAAGCCCTGGTGGTTGCTGTGGTGGGAAGATGTTCAAAACAGGAAAAAGATTTTTCAAGTGTATGGTACGCTTACGCTTATATTTTTTTTGGCTTATGAGGTGATGGGTTTCTTTATTTAACCTGATGAGCCAGAACCAGGTACTTTTTATTTCTTCCTGAAAACCCAATCACAAATTTGTCTCCACCGTCCTTTAACTTAAGCTTCTTTTTTAGTTGAGAAGGACTCAGCGGATAGTTGCGGGAGATAATATTGGCTTGGCCTTCTTCTAAAACCTTGTGAATGGATTTTGAATCGGATTTCAGAAAACTTTCGATTTTGAAAACCCGTCCGGGAAAATGAGCTATTAGCTTATCAGCAGTATATAAGTGAGTGTTTGGCGCCAATTTTTTAAGGTTAAAGCGGTTGGCCATTAGTTTGAACGCACCAGCCTTTAGCATCATGGCTGTTGGCTCGTAGAGAAATGCAGATGGCTCATCAAACAAAACTTCGGACTGATTCTCTTGAGAGAGTGTAAAGGAGAAGGGTTCTGATTTATTAAAACCCTCAGAAAGATCAATTACTTCAATGATGGTTTCTCTTTTAGAATTAGCAATTAAGAAGAGCACTTCCTTGCATTCATTGTCAAACCCAACAACAAAAATTTTGGAAACGGAGCCCAGTTCGCTTAGCCCTTGCTTTAAGTCAATTAACGGTGAAGCTTTAATTAAAACAGCGTTGGATTTCTCAACGAGTGAGGGCAGCATGCTTACTACGTTAGGACTGCAGTCTGAAAATTTAAAAACTTTTCTGTTCGCATTACTTCTCCTCGAGGGATCTATGTATAGCAAATCGAAATGACATCTACTGTCGTTGAGAAATAATTCAGCAGTGGTGAAGTGATGTTCAATAGTATTGGAATCAAGCCAATGATGATTATGCTTTACGATTTGTCCCAGCGTTTCATCCGGTTCCACATAAATTACTTTCTTAAAATTTTTGCTGAGAAAATAACTGTCAATCCCAAAACCACCTGTGAGGTCAGCGGCCAATTCACCAGATTTAAGGCTTGCTTTAAATTGTGCTGTTTTATCAGAGGAGCATTGTTCCAGGTTGAGTTTGGGAGGGTAAATAATATTTTTTGTATCATAGTAAAGAGGAAGTTTTGTTTTTGCTTTCCGCCTTCCAACGATCTGTTGCGCAATTTGCGCAGATGGGAGCCCAAGTATTTCTTTATGTTTTAAAACCAGTACCTTTTCATCCTGCTTTTCATGATCTTTAATAAATTGTTGTACGTCTTCGTTTAGAATATGATCAAAATTGAGTGAGTCATCCATGGGTGACTTAAAAATACTATAATTGTTTAAGGAAAAGTGATGAATTATAAAGTTGTAAATATAGGAGTTGGAATTCTGGCAGGAGCATGCCTGATGTCTTGTGCAGCCTTGAAGGAAACTGCGCGATACGAATTCGTTGATGACGAGTATTGGTACAAACAAAGGCCGAATGCCTATCAAAAGGTTTATGTAGATGCTGATTTAGAAAATGATGTTATTGAGATTTACGCTTTGAGCCATGAATTGGAAGGGGAATTGGCAGAAGAAAAAGAGAATAAGGATCAGTACTTTATCATGAAGGATTTGCATTTAAATATTCTCACTATCCCATTTAAGCTTCGCCCAAGTGTTGCAGGATTTCCCAGCCAATTAAATTCAAATTTTAACGGAGAAATTTTTCTTGGCTATAGGATGGATAAATTCAGAAGGCATTTCAAAAACACGCCTGCTGGAGTAAAAGACGAAATGCTTCATTGGGGAGTTAGCGGTGGAATTTTTGGAGGCATTGGTTCTTCAGTGATCGCGCCCTGGACCACCAGCTACCAAACCATAGATGAATATAATGGGCTCGTTCTCAGTCGCGGGGTTGGTGTACTGGGCGCTATCAACCGACTCAACGTTGGGTTTGCCATAGGCTGGGATTATTTAACCGACAGAGATAAAGATATTTGGATTCATCAGAACAAGATCTGGTATGGTTTGGCGCTGGGGTTGAATCTAAATTGATTAGAATAGGATTTAAATTATTCCTCTTTATTTTTCATCATCATTAAAAGATTGTAGGCTCCCTCTACTACAATATTTTTACCCACCAATTTTTCACCTGAACGTATTTCCGTAAAACCATTTTCTGCATCCCCAGTCTCCACATCTTGTATAGTAAAGCGTTGATCATTTTCAGCGATAAAAATGTATTGCTTATTTTCGAAACGAACTATAGCCTGATCAGGGAGAGCATACACCTTATTGCTTTGTATTTCGATCTCGGCATTCATGTACATTCCAGGCAAGAGGCTCTTGTCGTATTCTTCAAAATGTGAATGTACTTCGGCACTTCTTTCACTGGAAAGATTTTTGCCAATCAGAATAATTTCGCACTCATGTTTATTCTCGGGCTGATTGTTTGTAAAAGCAAATACCTTTTGTCCGATATAAAGTTTGTTTAGATCCTTTTCAAAAACCGTTAATGCAAGGTGGATATCAGTTGGATTAATTAATTCAAAGAGCTCTTCACTGGGTTGTGTATATTTTCCGATGTTCACATTTACCTTGGAAACATATCCATCTATGGGAGAATAAATATTGATGCTTTTAGAAATATTATTTTCATCCAATTTATCGGGATTGACTCCGATGAGTTTTAACTTCTCAGCAAGTGAACGCACATCAATCTTTGTAGTCACAAAGTCGGCTTCAGTTTGCTGAAAAACCTTATCACTGCTGGCCTTGCTTTCATTAAGTTCCTTCTGCCGGTCGTATTCTTTCGCCATGAAGTTCAACTTGGCTTTGGCGGTTAAATAATCTTGTTGCAATTGAATGTATTGCTGATCTTCCATCACTGCAATTGCCTCTCCTTTGTTTACATGCATGCCGGGCATCAGTTTGGTATTCTTAAGATAGCCACCCGTAGCCACACTTACGGAGACAATGTTTTGAGGGGGGACATCAATTTTACCATTGACCCTCAGCACTTTGGAGATAGACTTCTGTTCCATCTTGCCCATGCTGAGAGTGGCGTTTTTATACTGCGCATCTGAAAGTGTAACTGATGTTTCTGGAACTTCTTCAGTGACACCCGTATCGTTGTTTGTGGAACAAGCACTGGTGGTTAATAAACTGATTACAAAACCAGTTGCTACGACACCATTTATTCTTTTTATAAGTTGAGGGAATATTATCTTTTTCATGTTTATGCTATTTAATAAGAAAGTAATTGAGTTGGATGATGCTTTCATTGAGTTGATGGACTGTGCCCAGGTATTCATTGTTTATTGATATTGCCTGGTTGATTAACATTACCCACTCTATGTAATTGATACCGCCATTGGCAAACTGTTGGTTGGCGGCATCCTGAATAAGCGAGGCGTTTTTTAAGCCTGTCTGCTCATAGTAATCTACTGACTTTGAGAAATTAATGTATTGATTGACCACGGTTTGGTATTCAATATTAAATTTCCTTAAGCCATAGCGATAATTGTCTTCGCTTAATTGCTGCATGGATTTAGATGCGTTGATTTTGGCTTTTTGCGACCCATAGAATAGTGGTATTCCAATTCCAATCTGTCCTGATTGAAAACGAGTTGATCCATCGTACAAAATATTATCAGCACCGGCCCCTCGCATCGTCATGTTGTTGTAAGCAAAAGACAAATCGGGGAGCAGCCGAGATTTCTCAAGCTGTGTATTTTGTTCGGATATTATTTTTTGCTGTTCAAGCCATTCCATTGCAGGGTGTCTATCAACTGAAGCAGTATCTATAAATTCTACTCTACTCATTTTAAAATCATCCTCTTGCGGTACCAATACGGTTGTGGTATTGAGTAAAAGTTGAAACTGTGATTGTAACAAATCCAGGTCAGCATTAAGTTGATTGAGCTGGATGGCAATTTGGGCACGTTGTGTTTCGGCTGTAGCCTTTTCAAGAATGTTACTTTCACCTACCTTAAATCTTAGATTGGCCTTTTCAAGAAAGGAACTATACAAACTATCATTGCTCAGCAGGAGCTTTTTCTTTTGCAACAGATAAGCCAGCATATAGTAAGCTTGCGAAACCTGTTTCTTGAGTTCTATTTCTTTTACAGCAACATTGAGCACACTGCCCTTCCATTCTTCTTTCAGAACAGATTTTTGATTGGAATAAACCGTGGGAAAATTAATGTTTTGATTAATCACGAATCGATTATCAGAGAAGGCGCTGTTGATTTGTCCATACTCTCCCATCAATGTCGTTTGAGGGATATTGATGCCGGATTTAATCAACTGTTTTTGATACTCAGCCATGAGCCTTCCGTTCTTTACCATTTGATTATTTGCCAAAGCGGTATCAATGGCAGCTTTTGCTGTAATGGGTGTCTGCGCATTGGCAGATTGTATTGAGAAAATACTAAGAGCCAATGCCATCAGGGTAATTGCTGGCGAAATATTCTTTTTCTTTCTCCCAAGCTTCGTCTCAAATAAGATATATAGGACGGGGAGTACAAACAGTGTTAAGAAAGTAGCAATCAGGAGTCCTCCGATTACAACTGTAGCAAGCGGTCGTTGTACTTCCGCACCGGCCCCGTTACTCAATGCCATCGGCAAAAATCCAAGAGAAGCAACGAGGGCAGTCATTAATACTGGGCGGAGGCGTACTTTGGTTCCTGTTATCACAATGCTTTTCAAGTCCAGATTTCCTTCCGCTTTTAACCGATTGAATTCTGCAATCAGTACAATTCCGTTAAGTACAGCAACCCCAAACAATGCAATAAAACCGACACCCGCACTTATGCTAAAAGGCATGCCCCTAAGAGCAATGGCAAAAATTCCTCCTATGGCGGAAAGAGGTATCGCAGAATAAATTAGCAACCCGTGTCTTACGGAGTTGAAGGCAAAGTATAACATGATAAAGATCAAGAGCAGTGAAACAGGAACAGCAATGCTTAGTCGTTGTTTGGCAGCGTTAAGGTTTTCAAATGCTCCGCCATACGTTACATAATATCCGGGAGGGAAATCGATTTGTGTTTCTACCTTTTGCTGCAATTCATTAACAATAGATTGTACATCACGCCCACGTACATTAAAACCAATGATGATCCTTCTCTTTGCATCCTCACGTTGGATCTGATTGGGGCCTTCTTTGATTTCAACGGTGGCCAATTGATATAAAGGAATTTGATCTCCATCGGGTGTTGGGATAAGAAGATTTTGTACATCGGTGAGGCCCTTTCTTTGTTCTCCAGCCATTCGCACCACAAGATCAAATCGTCTTTCATTTTCATACACAAGGCCAGTGCTCTGGCCAGCAAACGCAGCATTGATAATTCTGTTAATATCAGAAATATTTAAACCGTACTGAGCTATGGCAGAGCGATTGTAGTCGATAACGATTTGGGGCATGCCACCTACAGCTTCCACGTAAAGGTTTACACTTCCGTCTACCGTGCTCACAACATTTCCCAGTTTTTGTGCATAGAGCGCCAGTGTATCCAGGTTTTCTCCAAAGATTTTGCAAACAACATCCTGGCGTGCTCCGGTCATTAATTCGTTAAAACGCATCTGAACAGGATATTGAAAACCAAATGTAACTCCTGGAATATCTTCCAACGCTTTACTCATTTTTTCTGCAAGCTCATCAAAGGTAGATGCAGAGGTCCATTCACTTTTGTCTTTCAAAATAACCATCATGTCGCTGGCTTCAATGGGCATAGGGTCGGTAGGCACCTCGCCACTTCCTGTTTTTCCTACTACTTTAATTACTTCCGGGAACCTTTCAAGCAACAGTTTCTCTCCCTTTAGTGTGGCTTCTACAGAAACATTAAGGTTGCTACCGGTGAGCACCCGTGTATCTACGGCAAAATCACCTTCCTCCAATGCGGGAATGAATTCACCACCCAATCCCGAAAGGGTAATCATTGCAATAGCAAAAAGTGTAATGGCTGAAGCCACTACCAATTTTGGGAAACCCAATACCTTCTTTAGCATTCGTTGATACACACCTTCAATTTTTTCCATCATCTTGTCAGAAATATTTTTCTTGTGTTTGGTTTTCTTGCTTAAGAAAACAGAACTCATCATGGGAATGTAAGTGAGAGAAAGAATAAAGGCACCGATAAGTGCAAAGGCAACGGTCTGTGCCATGGGCTTAAACATTTTTCCTTCAATGCCTTGTAGTGCTAGAATAGGTAAATACACAATCAGGATTATGATCTGTCCAAATACTGCACTGTTCATCATCTTACCAGCAGATTGCTTCACTTCAGCGTCCATTTGAGGTTGATCCAACTTGTCTATAGAACCAAAGCGTGAACCCAACGCCAGTTGATGCATTATAGCTTCTACAATAATTACTGCACCGTCCACAATCAATCCGAAGTCAAGCGCACCCAAACTCATCAGGTTGCCGCTTACACCAAACTGATTCATAAGGATAACAGCAAAAAGCATGGATAGAGGAATGACGGAAGCGACAAGAATGCCTGCCCTTAAATTGCCGAGGAACAAGACCAACACAAAAATTACAATCAGTGCACCTTCCATCAGGTTGGTTGTTACCGTACTGATGGCATTGTTTACCATTTTAGTTCTGTCCAGAAAGGCCTCGATTTCTACTCCTTCTGGTAATATTTTTCTGATTTCCGTGATCTTTTCTTTTACATCCTTAATTACTTCATTGCTGTTGGCACCTTTTAACATCATCACCACTGCTCCGGCTACTTCTCCTTCTCCATTGTAGGTCATTGCGCCATATCGGACAGCACTGCCTAATTGAACCGTTGCTACATCCCTAATAAATAGGGGTGTTCTGTTTTCGGTACGCTTAACAGCAATGTTGTTGATGTCTTCAATTGTCCCGATCAATCCTTCGCTTCTTATGTATAAGATGGTTGCTTGTTTTTCTATGTAAGCCCCACCAGTATTTTGATTATTGGTTTCCAAGGCATTGAATACATCGGTTATAGTGAGGCCAAAAGATTTTAGTTTGTTGGGATCAACGGCTATTTCGTACTGCTTGAGCTTGCCACCAAAACTGCTTACATCAGCTATGCCTGGCACCGACAGGAGTTGTCTTCTTACTATCCAATCCTGAATGGTTCTTAGTTCTGTGACATCATACTGACTTTCGTAACCACTCTTTGCTTTTACTACATATTGATAGATTTCACCGAGCCCTGTTGTTACAGGTGCCAAGACAGGCACCCCCAACCCTGGGGGCAATTGGTCTTTCACTATTGTTAGTCGTTCGGTAACCTGTTGTCGGGCCCAGTATACATCTGTTGCCTCATCAAAAACAATCGTGACCAGAGACAACCCAAAGCGGGAAAAACTTCTGATTTCAATTAAGCCAGGCAGGTTACTATTTACTTGCTCGATGGGGAATGTTATCAAACGTTCAATATCGGCAGCACCCAGTGAAGGAACAGAAGTAATAACCTGTACCTGATTGTTTGTAATATCAGGAACGGCATCAATGGGCAATTGAGTTAAAGAATAACCCCCATAGCCGATCAGCGCCAGTGTAAGGACACCAATTATCAGTTTGTTTCTGATAGAAAATGATATTATGCTATTTAGCATGTTGAAAAGAATAAAATGTAAATGAGTAATGCATTACCGCAATGCCTTGTTGCAAAGCCTGTAAGCAAATTGAATTAAAAAGTGTGGACTATTTAGCCTTTTCGAGGTGGCTGAAAGATAGCAGGGAGAAACTCTGAAGAGAAGTGTGGATGATAAAAGTTAGTATAGGTAACTTCAGTAGCTTCTTGTTCAATTGATGTATTTTGGGTTTCAGTAAGAAAAATAGTGGAGTGAATGGAAGTGTTGTCGGGAGCTTTGAAAGGCAGGCCTTTGTGCTGTTCTTCCTCTTCTTTGTCATGCTCCTCAGCTAAACTACCATAATGCAATTCGAAAAACTCAGTAAATGAAAAGCCGGTAGCCTTAGATTTATGTTGATTGAAGTGTTCAATCATGTAGGGAACCTTTGCAAGGTCATGCAAGTCAATAAGACTTCCGAATAGAACTACAAATGCTAGTATTATGGATAGCGCCCTCATTATATGGCTAATTAACAAACTTAATACATGTAAACCGTCAAAATTGTTCAGACGGTTCCTAGTTTATAATTAATCTAGCTAAACAAGTTCAGATTTCCTCCCTTCCTGAATTTGGTCAAATCAAGCGGAGTCATGCTTTTTCCTGTGTAGTATTTCTTTTTAGCTACTCTATACAATTGTTGAATGGCATTGGCAATATGGCCATCACCGACCATGCGTCTGCCATATACGGAGTCGTTAACATTGCCTCCATGCAGTTCGCTTATTTGATTCCATACTTTTTCAAACCTATCTGGGAAATTTTTTCTGAGCCAATCTTCAAATATTTTACTTACCGAACCATTTAATCTGACCACCGTCATTCCACAAGCAGTCGCTCCATAATCAGAGGCTGCTTTTAATATGTCAGGAATTTCGTGATGGTTAAGCCCAGGTATGATGGGTGCATTCATTACCCCTACTGGAATACCTTCTTTTGCAAGTGCCTCAACTGTTTGAAGTCGTTTTATTGCACTAGCTGTTCGGGGTTCCATTTGTCTTCTCAGTTCTTCATTGAGTGTAGTAATGGAGATCATTACATTAACGAGCCTGTCTTTTGCGAGTTCTTTTAAAATGTCAATGTCTCTTTGAATGAGTGCGTTTTTGGTAATAATCCCAACTGGATGGCGGTACTTTAAAAGCACCTCAAGCATTTTCCGGGTAATTCCAAATTTCTTCTCCTGAGGTTGATAACAATCAGTATTACCAGACAGCATAATGGGAACGGCCTGCCAGTTGGGCTGTAGCAAATGTTTCTCCAATAGGTCCGGGGCATTTTGTTTGATCATGATTTTGGTTTCAAAATCTAATCCCGCGCTGAAGCCATAATACTCATGTGTATTTCGGGCATAGCAGTATATACATCCGTGTTCGCATCCCTGATAGGGATTCATGGAATACCCAAAATTCAGGTCAGGACTGTTTACTTTGTTGACAATCTTTTTTGGTGTTTCGTGGAAAATTTGAGTTAGCGGAGTTTCTAGCAATTCCTCATCTAATCCTTCTATGTGGTCGGTGGTGTATTGGTTTTTTAAGTATTTATTTTCACTCTTGATTTGGGCTCCACGGCCCTTAAAATAGCTTGAATCCATCGATGCAAATTACTAAATATTTTAGTATAACTAATTTAAACTTTAGCAATTGATTTATCAGCAAACATCCGCTCAATCGTTGGAGAGCCCTATTTTGACGGAAGCAGGCATTTCTTTGCGGATGTGGAGGGAGGATTTAAATCATCCTTTCATTTCTGGCAATAAGTGGTGGAAGTTAAAATACAATCTGGAAAGCGCCCGAAAAGAAGGACAAACTATGTTGCTCACTTTTGGAGGAGCTTATTCCAATCACTTATATGCTACGGCCGCAGCTGCACATGAGCTAGGTTTTCAAAGTATAGGAATTGTGCGTGGAGAGGAAGTGCTGCCTTTGAATGCAACGCTGGCGTTTTGCAAAAGCAAAGGGATGAGACTTAAGTTCATAAGCAGGGAAGAATACCGAATAAAAAACACTGAGGCCTATACTCAATCTTTGAAAGATGAATTCGGTGCATTCTATCTGATTCCGGAGGGAGGCACCAACGCGATGGCAATAAAGGGATGCGAAGATTGGGCACGTCAAATAAAAGAGTCGGAGGAGTTTGATTATTTATGCTTGCCGGTTGGAACCACAGGAACGATGGCTGGAATGGTGAACGTGCTAAAGGACAAATCCATTATCGGCTTTTCTTCTCTGAAGGGAGAAGGCTTTCTTGATGAAGAGATTAAGAAATGGTTGAATCATAATATTAACAACTGGCAAATAAGAACGGAGTATCATTTTGGTGGTTATGCAAAGGTGAAAAGTGACCTCCTTAATTTTATCCAAGACTTTGAACGGCAACACCAAATTCCGATAGACCAAGTCTACACATCAAAAATGATGTATGGAGTTTTCGATCTCATTCAACAAGATTTTTTCCCTATAGGATCTAGGGTGTTGGTTTTGCACACTGGCGGACTGCAGGGTAGATTTTAACTTCTGATTACACTTCTTAGCCTTGAGAAAAAAGGCATTCGTGCCCCTGGTTCGGGCATAGACCCACTTTCTCTGGCAGCCTTTACTCCCTCGATTGTGTAAAAGGCAGTAGGTACTGTTCTTTTCAATTCACCGAGAAATTTTTCTAATCGTTCTCTTTCCAGTACACAGAAAATTATGTTTTCATCCCCATCAGGCCCAAATGCCTCGAGGCAGGTGTAGCGAATTTTTACCAGCTTTAAAAAAGAGAGGAACTCTGTTGCATCTTTACGAGTGATAATTCTCACCACCACTTTACCATAGGCAATTCGTTCTTCAATGATCATACCCATAAAAATACCTCCGGCAAAACCGGCAGGGTAGGCAACATAACACATCCAGTTATCAAGGTGGGCAAAAATCTGGCGGATGGCCATTAGCCAAATAAAGGCCTCAAAGAAACCCAGTAATGTGGAGGTCATCCTGCGACCACCCAGCATATAGATAATTCTTACCGTATTGATGGAGACATCGCAAATACGAGCAAGGAAAATGAGAAGCGGGAGTATTAGAAAACTGAAGATGGCATCTGAGAACCCGAGTGTTTCTATAAAGAAGTGATCCATGGTGCAAAACTAAACTAAACGTGGAGTCCTACCCAAATAAATCCTGTATCACCTCCGTAAGTTTGCTAAAGATTTTTACTTCTATTTTAATCTTTTTAGCATCAATTGATTTCTGATTGTACTTAGAAACATATATTTCTTTGAAGCCCAATTTCTCAGCCTCTGAAATGCGTTGATCTATTCTATTGACAGCGCGTAACTCCCCACCCAAACCAATTTCCGCAGCAAAGCATACTTTGTCAGCAACTGGAATCTCTTCCATGGAACTGATAATGGAGATACAAACGGCCAGATCGATGGCGGGATCCTCTACTTTGATCCCTCCGGCCATGTTTACAAATACGTCTTGTGTGCCCATTCTAAAACCGCAACGTTTTTCCAATACAGCCAGTAGCATGTTCAATCTTTTGTGATCGAAACCAGTAGGCGTGCGTTGAGGCGTGCCATAGGAAGCCGGGCTTACAAGTGATTGAATTTCGATCAATAACGGTCTGTTTCCTTCGATGGTGGCACCAATTGTAGCGCCACTTACCGGCTCTTCTTTTTGGGAAATTAAAATTTCGGAGGGATTGGAAACTTCTCTTAAGCCAGTTCCTAACATTTCGTAAATGCCTAACTCCGATGTGGAGCCAAATCTATTTTTGGTAGTGCGCAAGATGCGATAAGCTAAATGGCGGTCGCCTTCAAATTGAAGTACTGTATCTACCATGTGCTCCAATACTTTCGGTCCGGCCAACATCCCGTCTTTTGTAATATGGCCAACCAGAAATACTGGCGTATTGGTTTCTTTGGCAAATTTCATCAACTCTGCAGTGCACTGTCTTACTTGCCCAATGCTTCCGGCAGCGGAGTCGAGCATTTGCGTGTGTAGTGTTTGAATGGAATCGATGATGACCAGTTGAGGTTGTAACGATTCAATAGCTGTGAAAATGTTTTTGGTACTCGTTTCGGTGAGGGTAAAGAAATTGGTGGCTTTAGTTTCGTCAGGCGAAAGGCGCTCCGCTCTCATTTTTATTTGTTGCTCACTTTCTTCTCCCGACACATACAACACTTTAAGATTTTGTAATGCCAATCCGATTTGAAGCATCAGGGTAGACTTTCCAATTCCGGGTTCACCCCCGATCAGTATCAGTGAACCTGGAATGATGCCACCACCTAGCACGCGATTCAATTCATTATCGGGAGTAAGAATCCTAAACCCCGAGGTGGGTTCAATTTCCTGTAAGGTTTTTGGTTTGGCCTGCCTGCTTTTAGATGAGTCCGGCCTCCATTCCGCCTTGTTTTTGCTTTGCTTTTCTACAACTTCTTCAGCAAATGTATTCCATTCATTACATGAGGGGCATTTTCCTACCCACTTGGCAGATTCGTGCCCACAGTTCTGACAGAAGAAAACAGTTTTTGATTTAGACATGTGGAAAAAACTTGTAAAAATTAAGAAAAAACTTATATTTATGATTAGGCTTTCCCAGTGTTAATTAGCAACCCGTAAATATCACACCAATGAAAACATTTTCAACCCTATTCCTCCTTTTACTTTCCGTTATTCTTTATGCTCAAAAACCTCCTATAAAATTTGGTAAAATTTCAGATGAAGAACTTAAAATGACTGAGTACGAAGGGGATAATTCTGCAGCAGCTGTGGTGCTCGTGGATTTTGGCGAATCAATGATTACCTATGACCAAACCTATGGGTTCCAAATCGAATTTGAAAGAATCAGAAGAATTAAGATTTTAAATAAAGACGGGTACGATTGGGCCAATTTTGAAATTCCACTTTATCATAAGAATAGCAATGAAGAGAAATTGGTCGGGTTAAAAGCTGTAACCGTGAACCTTGAAGGGAATAAAGCTGTAGAAACGAAATTGGGAAAGGAAGGTATTTTTGAGGAGGAGACAAGCGAAAATTGGAGGCGAGTGAAAATTACTTTACCAAATGTAAGAGAAGGATCTGTTATTGATATTACCTATAAAGTTACATCTCCCTTTCTTTTTAATTTTCAGGACTGGGCGTTTCAGACTACCATTCCTATAGTTTGGAGTGAGTATAATGCCAGAATTCCTGAATACTTTGACTACCAGAAATATAGTCAAGGGTACATTCCATTTAAGGTAAATGAGCATAATACCGTAAGAAGATCAATTACTTTGAATTCTAAAGAAAGAGCCAGTAGTGGTGGTTTTGGAGGAGGCTCCGCTACAACAACCTTTCAAAATCAAACCATTGAGTACAATCAAAATGATTTAAGGTGGGTGTCGGAAAATGTTCCAGCTTTTATAGAAGAGCCCTATATGACCAACTCCAATGATTATATTTCTAAAATGAACTTTGAGTTGGCACAAATAAGAATGCCACAGCAACCTGTCGAGTTGGTAATGGGAACCTGGGAAAACATCAACAAGGAATTGTTGGATGCCACTGAATTTGGTGTTGTTGTTAAAAGATCCAATTTCTTGAATAAGACAGTGGAGGAACTCGTTACTGGAAAATCTTTAGATAGCGAAAAAATTAATGTCATTTACAATTACATAAAGTCAAACGTACAGTGGGATGGAAACTACCGAAAGTACACAGATGGGAATTTTAAAAAAGTGATTGATGAGAAGAGAGGGAACTCAGCGGAAATAAACCTGATGTTGGTATCAATGCTCCAAAAAGCCGGACTAAGAGCTGATCCAGTCGTAATCAGTACAAGGAACCACGGTTTTTTAAGAAGGCAGTTTCCACTTTCTAGTCAATTCAATTATGTTATTTGTGCTGTTGCTCTAGAGGATAAGTTACTTCTATTGGATGGCACTGACCGAAGCCTTCCAGCTAGCATGCTTCCAGAGCGATGTCTCAACGGTGTTGGTTTATTAATATCAGAGAATAACTCACGATGGGTTGAGCTGAATCCTATAATTAAAACTAAAACAGTTGTTGAAGCGAATGTGGAATTTAAAGAAGATGCTTTGATGGGCCAGATACAAATAACAAAGGATGGATATGATGGGCAACGCATGCGTAATGATTTTCATTCCAAGGGGAAAGAGTCATATATTAAATCCCTGGTTGAGGGCAATGAGTGGACAGTACACTCCAGTCAATTTGAGAATTTGACCAATCTAGATGAGCCAATAAAAGAAGTATATGAACTCACTTTTAGAAATGAAAGCACATTGGCAGATATTATATACCTAAGTCCGATGATGGGAAGCGGAATAAAGGAGAATCCGTTTAAGGCTGAAAAAAGGGAATATCCTGTTGACTTTGGAAGTCCATTTGAAGTTACAAGTGTTATCAAGGTTAAAATTCCTGATGGGTATGTGGCGGAGGAATTACCAGCACCAATGGCAGTTTCTCTTCCTGAAAAAGGAGGGAGGTTTCTTTATAATGTAGTGAGTATGAAAGGTGAAATTTCGCTAACAAGCATGTTTACTATTAGTAAGGGGATTTATACGCAGCTGGAATACCAAAGTTTGAGGGAATTTTATGCCCAAGCCATAAGTAAACAAGAAGAACAAATTGTCTTAAAGAAAGCTAATTGAAAACCCATAAATCTCTTATTCTGTTTCCTCTTGCTTTGCTGGCGGTATTGTCATTTGGACAGAGTAATTATAGCGTACAACTCATACCTGATAATTTAAAGGAAGGAGTTAGTACTGTCGTTAGAAACAAAGAGGAGCGCTTTGATATAAAATCGAAATCCAGTGCATCCTTTTATTCTTTTGAGGCAATAACAATCTTAAACTCCAAGGGGCGAGATCATGCAATTAAAGCTATTTCTTATGATCAACTAACCAAGGTTGTTAAGTTGAGGGCTTCTGTGTTTGATGGAAGTGGCAAGTTGATTAAAAAGTTGAAATCTTCCGACTTTGAGGATAGAAGTGCAATTTCAGGTTTTAGCTTATACGAAGATAATAGGATAAAAATTGCCGATCTATCTACTACTCACTATCCGTTTACAATCGAATTGGAGTATGAACTGGACTATAAATTTCTTTTCTATATCCCTACGTTTTATCCTATTTGGGATGAGGACATGAGCGCTCAGAGTGCAAAATACACTCTTGGATTTTCACAAGAGAATAAGCCTCGGATAATGCTACGACAACTCGATGACAATGATTATAAGTTTACCGAAAGTAATGAATCAATGTCATGGTCATTTACTAATGTTGACGCTTTTAAGAGAGAAAAACATGGCCCACCCTGGAGAGAACTCATTCCTGCAATTGTAGCTGCACCAACAAACTTTGAGTACGATGGGTATGCAGGGAATATGTCAAGTTGGGAAAATTTTGGCGCTTGGATCATGCAGCTAAATTCAGGTCGGGATAATCTCTCAGATGAGACTAAACTTAAAGTAAAAGAGCTTACGAAAGGATTGACTACCATCGAAGAGAAGTCTCGGGTTTTATATCAATTTTTACAGAGTAAAACCAGATACGTGAGCATTCAACTTGGTATTGGAGGTTTTCAACCATTTGAAGCGAAAGTAGTCGATGAGGTAGGTTATGGTGATTGTAAGGCATTATCTAATTATATGGTTGCCTTACTAAAAGAAGCTGGGATACATTCTAATTATACCCTTATTAGAGCTGGGCGAAGCACGCCTCCAATTGACCATTCTTTTCCAAGTACTCAGTTTAATCATGTAATTGTTTCTGTACCGAATGGCGTAGATACCTTGTGGTTGGAATGCACTAGTCAATCCAATCCATTTAAGTATCTGGGTTCTTTTACTGGCAATCGCAAAGCGCTAGCCATTTCGGAGAAAGGGACAAAAGTTGTAGAGACTCCCGATAGTGAAGGAGATAATTATATGGTTAGAAAATTGAAGGTCAAAATCGATGATAAGGGGTTTGCTTCAATTGATGCCCAAGTTACTTACTCTGGCCTCCAATACGAAAGAGATAATTTAAGTTTTATAAACAATACAAATACTGATGATCAGAAAAAGTGGATTGAGCAAAGTATATCCTTGCCTACGTTTCAAATTGAAAATTTTACTTTTCAAAACCATAGCCCGAACGCCCCTAAAATAGTTATGGATTACTCTCTATCTGCTGAACGCCTTGCTTCCGTAAGTGGGAAAAGATTATTTCTGTCTCCTAATTTATTAGGAAAAATGCCAATCAATTATTCTTCTCCTGAAGATCGGAAAACGGATGTAATTATACAGGAACCGATTGTTGAGTTTGATTCAATTGAATTTTCACTTCCCGAAAGTATATATCCGGAGTTTATCCCTGAGGGTAAATCTCTATCCAATCTATTTGGGGAATACGAGGTTAGCTATTCTTTTTCAGAGGGAAAGATGATTTATTATAGAAAATTTGTTTTAAAACAAGGGAGATACTCAGTAGATGAGTATGAGGCCTTGTGCTCTTTCAATAAAGAAGTTTCCAGATCAGATAACACTAAAATAGCTTTCTTAACTAAAACCTAGTTACTTGAAAGGAGAGTTCTCTTCTCTAGCCATGGTGTTATACACGAAACGATCCATTAAGCCAGGTACCCATTTGTTAAAAAACACTGTAAGCTTACCCTGACCTGTCAGTATG
>JBATLM010000119.1:0-12920 GCA_049289315.1 Cyclobacteriaceae bacterium | reverse complement strand
GTAAAAAACGCAGACGCCTACTCTAGGTTAGTAGGAATATGCACCGGGTACGGAGGTAACTATAACCCCGGTCGTCAGACCCTCCAGCTTAAAGCGATGAGAGCTTTGCTCGAAGAAGCACAAAGTTCATTGCAAGATGTTAAACAAACTGAAATGGACTACAACAAGGCCACCAACCAGCGCGAGCTGACCTTTGTGGAAATTAGTAACCTGGCTCCTCTGGTGCTGGACATGTTGAAGTCAACGGGTGTGCCTGCGCAAACCATTAAGGATGCGTACCACTTCTTCAGACTGGTGAAAGGACGCAGGGCTACGCCCCGCCCACCGATCCCTGCTGATGAAGCAGAAGCACCCAAGCGGATCAGGTCTTACACTCATCAGAGCTATGTGAGCATAGCCGACAACTTTGCAAGACTGGTACAGACAGTAGAAGGAGAACCACTGTACAAACACAACGAAGCAAAGTTGCAGGTGCCAGCCATGAGGCAACTCATCAGCCGGGCGCTCACTGCCAACGACCGAGTGTCGGATGCAAAAGTGGCATGGGCAAAGGCCCGCGCAAAACGGGACGAGATCCTGTACAAGGCAGAACATGCTGTGTATGTAACGGCCAAAGCAGCAAAGCTCTATGTGCGAGCAGCCTTTGGCAGAAAGAGTAGTGAGTACCAGCAGTTGGCTGGATTAAGTTTCACCAAACCCAAGTTGTGATGAATCCGATCCAAAAATGAAACCCCGGCAAGACGTCTGCCGGGTTTTTTTTGTTTTAAGATCACTACAAAAGTGAAGCACGCGTTGCAAACGCGCGCTAGTTTTTGCTAGTGCAATACTTGGTTTTCCCTAATAGGTGTTCTATCTTGATCGAACCATAGTTGTTTTAGATGCCATTAAGCAAGCATTTTATTCGCCCTAAATTTTACTTAGATGATTGGATTCTAATTATTGGTATTGCTATAGGTACTGGTTATTCGTTTGGGCTTTATGGTTTATTATATGGAATTAGAGAAATATTCAGAATATGTGCCAGTACTTTGGGTGAACAAGCATTACTCGAGTTATCTGCTGCTCAAAATTTTTATTACAATTTATTTTTCTCTTCCATTGCGTGTGTATTTGGCTTTTATGCTTGCATAAAATTCATATTTGAAAACCAAATAGACCACCAAGTTTTTAAAGTTAGATTAAGACAACGTGAGACACTGGCGAATCACTCTTTTTTTAGCTGGACATTCCTCTATCTCTTTGTAAGAATATCAACTCTAATTGGGGTTGGCTATATAACATGGCCAATAGGATATGATTTAAGCTTTGTTGATGAGTACCCATATTTACTTATTCTTTTACCCTTTGTTCTTTTTTTGTACGCCTGGCTACCTCTCTTGAGAATTACTGGAAATTATGGATACAAATTAATGGGTTTATCATTCCTGTATATATGCACGCTAAGCTTAATCTATGCCAATTGGAACATGGCGGACTATAAGAAAATTAATAGAAATCTGAGATTAAACTCAGTTGAGTTGACCTACAAGCTCAATACACCAAAGTCATTGAGCCATCAGGTGCTTTACAGGAGATCTTTGGTGGAGGATTTATACGTTGTGATTGATACTACTAACAGTTCAAATATCATTCTCTTTTGGAATAATGCTAAAGGTAGAGTTGTGATGGAGGACATTAAGAAATACGTCCAAAACGCGCGGATGAACATTCCTGATTTTGAGTATAATCAATTGGTTATTAACCTCCATATTGATGAAAGGGTTTCTCTCGAATTTGTAAATGACTTAAAGCAACTGTTAAGAAAGATTGGAATAAGGCGGGTGCAATATTCTACTGGGGTTATGTACTCAAAATATCCTTCCTATTATCCGCCATTTAAGCGTGTGGGAATTCAAGAAATTTTACCTCGTTACTATCACGAGTTTGAATTTTTTTTAGATTCAGCTGAGAGACTAGACCTTTCTAAATATCGTATTATTCTTCCTGAATCCTCATGGTATCGGGTTAAGGAAATAAATAAGTACAATAGAATTGAGTTAAGGGTAGATGAGAAAAAGGCATACTTAAATGGTGAGGATATTAGTGATGATGAGATCTCAAAAGTTATGTATGGATTCGTAAAAAGATTCTCACCTGAATATTTAATAATTTATTCACCGGATGAACATATCTCCTATGGTCGATATATAGAATACTTGGACATGATCAATTTTACAATTGATCAATTGAGGGAACAAATGTCTCAAGATATGTTTGAGCACTCTTATGATGAGTGGGATTTTTATGGTAAAACAAATACTATTGAAAGAAAATACCCCAGGGCAATTTTGGAATGGACGTTTGAAGAAAAAAGATTACTTCAACTTTTGAAAAAGTAAGAAGTTGAAATGAGTTCAACTATTATCCAACTTGCGCGCGTTTGCAACGCGTGCTTCACTTTTATTTAATCATTTATGTCGGAGAAATATAAGTTCAACGATCCAGATGGAATTTATTTTATAACGACCGCGGTCGTAGGTTGGGTCGACCTATTCACCAGACCGGAACTTAAACATGTAATCATTGATTCCTTACAATATTGTCAAAAGCAAAAGGGATTGATCATTCATGCCTGGTGCATAATGCCCAGTCATCTTCACCTTATCATCAGCACCAAGGGTGAGCCATTGCCTAATATCCTTCGTGATTTCAAGAAGTTTACTGCCAAGGAATTGGTTAAAGTGATCAACAGGATTCATGAAAGCAGAAAGGGATGGCTGCTGGATTTTTTCATGGATGTAGCCAATGGAGTGAATAGAGTAAGTGATTATAAAGTCTGGCAAGACGGAAACCATCCGCTCTTGCTGTCAACCAATACGATGCTTCAACAGAAGTTGGATTACCTCCATGATAATCCAGTCTTAGCGGAAATTGTAGATGAACCGGAAGAATATCGTTACAGTTCAGCCAGAGATTATTATTCAAAGAAGAAGGGCCCACTTGAAATTGTTTTTATTGAGTAATAAATGACGGAGAGAAATGAGGCACGCGTTGCAAACGCGCGCTAGGAACGTTATCTATCACTTTAAGTTTTCTTATATTTATCAATTAAATTTTATAAGAGGTTCGCCTGAGTCAGGTTGTTAACCTCGGTTAACTAAAATTGATAAAAATGTACGCTGGTAAATTATGTTATTCGCTTCTCGTTGTTGTTTTGTTATTCTCCTGTTCGGGAGGTAAATCCGGAGGGGGAGAGGAGGCTGCCCAACAAGACGCGGCAGAAATGAAAGTGTCTCTGGATGGCACACTGTATGTAACAGAAAAAGTAGATTGGCAGTCGAGTCATGCCAATGATGTGGATGACCAGATTCAATTCTTGCTGTGGCACAGCGAAGACCCCGTACAACTCAACCTTAACATCAATAAGGATGTGATCGCCAAAGGCGCGGCTACTTATACTATCCCCGAAGACAATCAGCCGAATATACTGATCGACCTCAACTTCTTCAATGCGGAAAGCAAAGCGGAGAAACGTATGAACAAACGAGTTCTTTTTAGAAAGGGAACGATAGAGTTCATTCAACTGTCAGATCATGCCCTGCAGATGAAATTCGAAGGTGAAGGTAGTGGGATGATGGAACGAGAGGTAAGCTTTCCGATTTCAGGTGAAGTGAATGTGACTTATTAAGAGTTGTTAAAATATTGGGCAGCTTTAAAAACGCGCGTTAATATTGTTACCTTGATCGGATACCTCGGAAAGACAATGAGAAGTTTATTGATAATAATAAGTATTGCGCTGATTGGTTTCAGTTGTCAGCCAGCCGCAGATAAAGATAGTTTGGCTGAAGATATTAAAGTGCGTCACGCACGGGGCTACGCCCAACAAGACTGGCAGATGGATTCGGTTTACAACAGACTTGGCTTAAAGGATTCTGTCAATGATTTGCAATGGAAGGCAGCCATAAGTCCGCATGATAACTACCGGTTTGCGGGAAGATTGTACTATGAATCGCTAAGAGGCATCACCGCACCCAACATTATATTAATTGGTGTAGCCCATCGGGCACGCAATTATGACCTACAAGACAAACTCATCTTCGGCACGTTTAAAGAATGGGAATCACCGTATGGAGGAATAAAGTATCTTCATTGAATGAGGTGATCATGGGCAAACTGCCTAAAGAGGATTTTATCGTCCACGACAGTATGCAAATCATTGAGCATTCTTTAGAGGCGATAATTCCGTGGCTTCACAAGAAGAACAGAGCGGCAGAGATCGTGCCTATCCTGGTACCCTACATTAACTACGAGGGAATCGATTCTATTAGCACACATCTGGCAACGGCTGTTCAAGAAATCTTGAGAGAAAGGAATTGGGAGTATGGTAAAGATGTGGCCATCGTGATCTCTAATGATGCTGTCCACTATGGTGATCTGGAATGGGGCGGCTCTACCACCATGGCGCCTATGGGCACCGATGAAGCGGGGACAGAAAAAGCACGCCAAATGGACCTGGAGATTATCAATACCTGCCTCACTAACGAGCTTACTGCTGAAAAGATCAAACTGTTTACAGAATACACCGTGCAGCAGGAAGACTACAAAGAATACAAATGGGTATGGTGCGGAAGGTATTCTGTTCCCTTCGGACTTTCCTTTGCCAACAAGTTGAATGAGCTGGAATACAACGAGGGACTGACGGGTACTTTTTTAGGATACGAAACGAGCATCGATCATCCACTGATAGAGGTGGAAGACATTGACATGACGGTATCTGCACTTTCTACCAACCGACACTGGGTAGCTTACGTGAGTATGGTTTACCAATAAATAAATTTGGGTTTTTACTATAGGCGTCACAATTTCCGTAGTAGGGTTATCGTTAAAGGACGGTAATTGCTAAATTGTGTATGGTTGGCGCCAGCAAATGCAATTCAATAAGATTGAACTCGTCTGTCGTAGCCATAGCAGGTGGTATATGCATACCGGCTACTTCTATTTTATTAAAGCTCATTTATTGATTATTGTCCTTATCGCGCTGTTCAACAGTTGTGCAGAACGTCCATTTGTTCCGGTCAATACAGGGAGGGAATATGGTGCTCCGAAAACGCCTCTCGTAGTATCTCACATACCAGAAAAAAACCAATGGGCTTTGGCTAGGTCGGGCCATCATAATGTATTTCAGAAAGTACTTTGCTTTAGCTATCCATGTAGAAAGATGATCGGGCGTAGAAAAGTATTGCATTCCATAAGTTTTGAAAAGTTGAAAAAGAAAATCAGAAAGAATGCCAAGAAAGGAGAGTATGAGAAGTATAAAAGGGTTGCTCCATCTGGTGAGGACATCAAGTCGGACACCATTCAGAAGCTTATCGTTGTGCCGGGTGATAGCGTTATTGTGCCAGTGGCAAAACCATCTGCTCCTGTTTTAAAACAAGATAGTCTGATTACACTAAGTGAGTTTTTATTTGAGACCAATAAGTATCTGTTAAAAAAGGAACAGCTCAATAAACTGGATTCTATAGGGCAGTTCTTGTCGTCAAATCCCACTTTAGAAGCAAGGGTGTCTGGGCATACGGATAATGTAGGCACGGAACGGTATAATGTTGAGTTGTCAGCTATGCGGGCTGAGGTAGTGGCAGAATACTTGATCAATCATGGTGCCTTATACGATCAGGTTTCTTTCGAAGGGTTTGGTAGTTCAAGACCAATCAGAAGCAACGAAACTGAAGAGGGGAGAGGTAAGAATAGACGAGTCGAAATTTTGATAAGTAACAGGAAAGAGTGAGAAATACTTTAACAACTCATTAACAATGACGGCTGTATTACGTATGGTGATTGAGTATATCTTTGAGAAGATAAAACCTCTTAATGAATATGACTAAATTAATTATGATCGTGCTGATAGCTATCGGCATTACCTCTACTCACAGTTTTGCACAGGAAGCAACAGTTGCACATAAAGATTCACTCAATGCAATTGTTGACCAATATTATAAGTTGAACCTCAAGATTTTTCAATCCAACTCTGTGGTGAAAGACGTAGACAACGTTTTTGCATTATTTACCGATGACTTCACTTACACCCATCCTAAATATGGTGGATTGTATACCCGTGAAGTTTTGTACAACGGCTATGTACGCAATCAGAAAAATGGCGGCTACAACGGCAGTGTAATGGATGTACGCATTGTCAATAAAATTGTCGGTCTGAATGGGGTGGTGATTGAAAGACAATACATTGAAAAGAAGGATGGTAAGGGAGTAGCAGGTGATCCACAAATGACACTGTTTGAGTTTATGGACGGAAAAATATCAAGCATTTTTGAGTACTGGTAAAATCCTGATAGGTATTTTGCTTAAGTTAGCGGATCGTTATGAGTATACCTGCTGATTTATTGCTACTGCAACGCCACGTTTTTGATCCCTGTGGTTTCAAGTACACCGTACCGCAGAAGGAAGCAGAGAGTTATGACTATGATGCTTATTCTTTTAATCTTAATGACCTTGCTGTCAGGTATCGAAAGGCAAAGATTACACCTACGAAAACAGGTCAATTTGTAACCTTCTGGAAACGTGAAGGTGAGGGCCCGATTCAACCTTATGATAGCATGGATGAAATAGATTTCTTAATGGTGTGCGTGCGCAAGGACGATCACTTTGGAGTGTTCGTGTTTTCCAAGGCTATATTGATCAAGCATGGAATTGTTGCTACTGCCAGTAAGGAGGGAAAGAGAGCCCTGCGAATTTATCCACCGTGGGATATCCCCACCAGCCAACAGGCGGTTAAAACGCAGAAATGGCAACAGGAGTGTTTTTTAGAAGTAGGATCTGGTCATATAGATTCGGATAGCGTGAATAGGCTTTTTACGGTGGGTTAAGATAATCTCTCCGATAGGCCTTCTGGAATAAGTTCTGTATTTTCATATACACAAAATCCCTCGACTATTATTTTATACCTAACTCCCATGAAACAATTATTGCTCAGCGTTGTCCTTATTGTCTTTATTCTATCCTGTACCAACTCCGAAAAGCAAGCACCTTCCCAACTGGAACATCAGGTGGATAGTCTGGTGCAGCCCTATTTGGATAGTGCAAAAATAGCTGGAATGGCTGTGGCGGTGTACAAAGGAGACAAAGCACTGTTGTCTAAGAATTATGGATTTGCAGACTTGGAGTTTGACATCGCACTTCCGGAAAATGCGTCTTTTGAAATTGGTTCTGTGACGAAACAGTTTACAGGTGCAAGTATCTTGTTGTTAGTAGAGCAGGGAAAGTTGTTGTTGGATGATAAGCTTACCAAATACCTCACTTATAATACGAAAGGAAGAAAGATAACCATACGACAATTACTCAGCCATACATCGGGTATAAAGAGTTATACCTCCTTATCCAGCTTTGAGCATCTGTCGCAGCAGCATCACAATCGTGACACATTGCTTCGCATTGTTGAAAAAGAAGATTACGACTTTGAACCGGGAGAGATGTTGCATTATAACAACACCGCTTTTTATATGCTGGGATTGATCATTGAAAAGGTAAGTGGAGTAGCTTACGAGGAGTTTGTGAAGGAGCATTTGTTTGACAAAGCAGGTATGACCAATTCCTACTATTGCAGTGAAAGTAAGATCATCAAAAATAAAGCGCATGGTTATGACACAGGAGAAGACGGACTTGTTCATGCGGCTTATCTTGACCAGACTTGGCCCTATGCAGCTGGCTCACTTTGCTCTACTGCTGAGGATTTAATTAAATGGAATGCCGCACTGCATCATGGAAAAATTTTAAGTGATGAGAGTTATAAAGAATTCTTAACGCCAGTATCGCTCAGTGACGGTACAGTAACACATTACGCCAAAGGAATTAGCGTTACCAACATAGATGGAAGGCGAATGTTAGAACATGGGGGTGGTATCAATGGTTTCCTATCTCAGAATAGTTACTACCCCGATGAGGATTTGAGTGTTGTTGTGCTTGTAAATACAACTGGTCCTGTTGGTCCCAGTGATGTTGCAACTCATATCACCAATTTTGTGATGGGTAAACCAGTCCGACAAGAGGGACAATTCGAAGGTGATGTGTCCCAATTCATTGGATCTTATAAGAGCAGTATGTTCAATGTGGAGGTCACTAAAAATGACTCCACCATATCGGTTCAGTATTCCTATTCGGATAGACCACCTTATCCATTATATTTTTTAGAAAACAATACGTGGAGCAGCGGCCCTTCACTTTATCATTTTATCGAAACAGATGGAGTTATCGATGGACTCCGGATTGACCAGACCTATGGTTATTATGTTTTGAAAAAGTAGATTGGTGGATATCCATTTCGCTTATTAAAGCGGTATTCATACCTTAATAATTCAAAATAAGCTTATGAAAAATTCAATCAGTCTCCTGATCACCCTTGTATTGGTATGTTTTAGTGTTACCCTTACAGTGGCTCAATCCAATCCTCAATTTGATGTTGTATTAAATGGTGGCAGAGTCATTGACCCTGAGACCAAACTAGATGCCATTAGAAATGTAGGAATTCGGGATGGTCGAATTGTAGAGATTTCTGCAAACACACTTTCAGGAAAGCAAACAGTTGACGTATCGGGTTTGGTCGTGTCTCCGGGCTTTATCGATTTGCATGTGCACGGTATGACCAACGTGGAGCAAGAGTATCAAGCACATGATGGCGTTACCTCGGCATTTGAATTGGAAGGCGGAATACCTTTTTTGACAGAGTGGTATGCAACGCGTAAGAACAAAGCCCTGCTTAACTATGGAGCCAGTGTAGAATGGCCGATGTTGCGCGTGAAGGCAACAGGTAAGTATGATAAAGAATTGGAATTGTTGAAGGGAGCAATCGCTAAAGGCGAACCTGGAGATGGAAAGATGTGGGGCATCATTGGAAAATATGGATATGAGAATTTAACTGCTGAGCAGACATCCAAACTACTGAGTGAGATAAAGGCTTCGTTAAATGAAGGTGGGATAGGGATAGGAATTCCTGTTGGATATCTACCCGGAGCCACCAGAGAGGAAGTGTTTAAAATTTATAAGCTTGCCGCAGAATTGCAGGTACCGATTATTTCTCATGTGCGTGAAGGTGGAGCTATTGCGGTACAGCAAGCCATTTCCGATGCTGTGGTTACTAATGCTCCGTTGCACGTTGTGCACATGAATAGCGTTACGTTGGCTGAAATTGATTTGGCCATTGAGATGGTGAACATGGCACAAAAGAGAGGGTTTGATATTACTACAGAAGTGTATCCCTATACGGCTGCTTCTACGAGCTTGGAGTCGGCACTATTTGACGAAGGATGGCAGGAGAAATTTGGGATTACTTATGATGGATTACAGTGGGTGGCTACGGGAGAAAGATTAACAAAAGAAACATTTACTAAGTACAGAAAGGAAGGAGGCACCGTCATCATTCATATGATGAAACCGGAATGGATCAAATCGGGTATCGCTTCTGATAATACGATGATCGCATCGGACGGCATGCCTTATGCGAAATTGGCGCACCCCAGAACTGCCGGAACATTTTCCAGGGTGTTGGGCAAGTATGTACGAGAAGAGAAAGTAATTAGTTTGCCTACTGCGATCGAAAAAATGACATTATTGCCTGCGAAAAGATTGGAAAGAGTGGCGCCTATTATGCGCTTCAAGGGTAGGATACAGGTGGGAAGTGATGCTGATATCACCGTTTTTGATCCCAACAAGATTATCGATAAAGCTACTTTTGAAAAAGGATTGGCCTTCTCTGAAGGTGTTCAATTTGTATTGGTGAATGGCGTTTTTGTGCTAAAAGATGGAAAGACAGTTGAAAATGTTTTCCCAGGTCAGCCAGTTTACGGGAAGTATAAGAGATAATGCTGAGAAAATTGAAGCTGTTCTTTACGGCAAATCCAAATCTATAAATTCAACCAATAGGTCCACTTAAATACTATGGCTCTGTTCCTTGCTCCCAAAAAGACTGGCGCACTATAGTAGTTATCCGTATAAACCAGGAAAAAATCTGAAACTGGCTTGTACCTCCATTGAAACCTTGCGTTTAGATTAATGTTGTCGAGTTGATTATTATATTGAATCAAAGAAGTGAAGAAGAGATTTCTTGTGAAAGTAAACTCAAACCTTGGGCCAACCAGAAACAAATCGGCATCATTGAAATTCTCAGGTAATCTTAATCTATTATAATTATAGTCCACTGAGAAATTAAAAATGGGCCTGATGCGGTAGTTAATGTTGCCATTGAGATTAAATATTTTTCCATTAAAGAATTCTCCAACGGCTCCATTAAAGTTGTAAAAAATAGTTTTCCTTGTATTGGAACTGTATTCCCAGGTTGCTCTCTTGTAAATATAATTAGTACCTGCTGCAAGAAATATACCATTGTCCTTTCTTGCAGGGTCGAAATCATCTAGCAAAAAAGTGTAATCAACAGTACCTTTTAAGGCAAGCCTGGCAAGGCTTCTGAAATTAATTTCATAACCTAAGCTGGCCAATTGGTCTGTACGAGCTAGATCATCGTTCCAAATGTGTTCGTATTCAAGAGTTGCACCATGGCTACTGATACTATTATCCTTAGGATAAAAATTGAGTTTGCCTTGAGTAAAGGATCGTTTAAAATCTACGCGAGGAACGAAGCCGACTTCTGCAGTGTAATCATCTCCGACCTCATTGAATTGACTAGTGATACTGAATTTCCGTGTGCGATAAGCCGCAGTTAGGCCAGATGTGAATTCTTTATTGAGTGTATCTAATTCTGTAAATGATCGATGGAAATATGCCACTGTACTAAAGCGCCCGTTGATAGATCTATAATTGAATTCTGATCCCAGTACTCTGTTGTAATGATCTAATCCGATATCGTATGTTTTTTCCCGATCATTAAAAGCTGCTTCCTTGTTGACCATAAAAGCAGATACGGTTGAGTTGCTAAATATTTTCCTTTGAAGCACGGCCATTCCGTAGTTAAAAGAGGGAAGTCCGTTTTTATCATCAGGTGCGGCTTGCATATTCAGTAACCCGATTCTCCAGTTCTTATCCAATTTCCCGCTAAGGCGCATTCCTGCATGAATTGTATTTTGAATATTCTGTCCTGTAGCGGTGTCCTGTGCAATGCCTATTCGCCTTGAGAAAAAGGGTCTTGAGGTTTCGCCTCCATAATCGGAGAACAAATCATTGTTCTCAAGGAAAAACTGTCTTTTTTCGGGAAAAAATAATTCAAATCTTGAGATGTTAGTTTGTTGCCGATCCACTTCCACTTGTGAAAAATCTGGATTTACGGTCAGGTCTAAATTGAGCCCTGGAGTTAAACCAATTTTGGCATCTCCTCCAATGGCCAGGTTGTTATCAAGAGGAGTTCCCTCTTCATAATTTTTAGAAGTACCTCCCGCGATAAATGGAATGATGGAAATGTTGGCTCCTGGTTTCTTTAACGGTTTATCGAAAATCAATTCACCATCTAAAGCCATAGAACTCATCGAGAATCCCTGAGGGATGATCGTCCAGGCAACTCTCTCACCTGCTGTACCATCGAGTCGAAAAGAATTGAAACCCCATTTTGTGCTACCTTCTTTGTATCGAATGGTCTTGAATGGTATGGCCATCTCTGCACTCCAATATTCATCTGTCACCTTCACTTCAGAAAACCATTTGTTATCCCATGAAACATCTATCCTTCCGCTGCCACCATCGGACAATGTACCTTCTCGCTGAGCGCCAGACGGATTGATTGCAAAATTGAATGCATTGGTATTGTCGTAGTAGGTATCAAAATTGACATGAAACCCATCAATTTCCGGCCCTTGGAAATCCCTGTTCAGAGAATTAATAATGTACTTGTTCCCATCATAGTGGTAAAGCCTGGCACCTATGTATAAAAAGTTGTCATCATAAGTGATCATAACTTCCGTTCTTGTCTTAGCAGGGATGGAATCACTTGGCCATATTTGCCAATATTCGCCCCCTTTTTCGGCTGTATTCCAAGACTCCTCGTCTAAAACACCATCTAGCTTAATAGGATCAACAGTTTCTTTAGCATGAAGGGTTTTTATCTCACCGTTGTTTTGAGCTTGAATCTCAGTAGAAAAAAGGAGCAAGAAGAAGCACAAACCTGGAATTATAGAAATCCGCATAAGTAGTAAATGTGCTATATTCTACTGTTTAAGTGGGGAGTTTTTACACTTTCGGTAAATTGATTTAACATTTTGGAATGGATTTTATATGAAGTATGAATACATGCATTGGACTAACTATAACTGAATAGACATTATTGACATGAAGATTGCTGCGATTTATGACATTCACGGAAATCTGCCCGCATTGGAGGCCGTGCTTATAGATATAAAGCGATTGGACGTTGATCAGATTGTAGTGGGTGGTGACGTTGTGCTGGGCCCAATGTCATGTGAATGCCTTGATAAGTTATTGTCAATTGAAATTCCTGTTCAATTTATAAAAGGTAATTGTGAGGTAGCTGTATTGGCAGAAATGAGTGGAGGATTTAAGGGTAAACTTCCGGAAAGTGTTTTGGAGGATATTCGCTGGACAGCGCAACAACTTCTTCCCAGGCATGAAGAGGAAATGAAGAAGTGGCCAATGACCATCAGTTTTGAAATGGAGGGATTAGGGAGTGTACTTTTTTGTCATGCGACACCAGATAATGAAAATGATAATTTTACTAAGTTAACTCATGAAGAAATGCTGCTTCCCGTGTTTAATAAAGTTAAAGAAGATATTGTTGTTTGTGGCCACACGCATATGCAATTTGACCGTACTATTGGTAAGACAAGGGTGTTGAATGCCGGAAGTGTGGGGATGCCTTTTGGAAAGCCTGGTGCTTACTGGCTTCTACTCCATACACTGGTAGAATTTTGCTTTGTCGATTATGATATCGAGAAAGCGGTGGATCAAATAAAAAAAACGGAATATCCACATTCACA
>JBATLM010000118.1:0-6934 GCA_049289315.1 Cyclobacteriaceae bacterium | reverse complement strand
CTGCAGAAGCATACGGCAGAAGTGAACATGGCTTTGCGCGGACCGACACGCTCCAGCCATTTGCCAAACACAGCAGCGGAAGCTCCGAGCATGAACAAGGCGATGCTGAAGATCCATCCCAGTGTGGTGAGCGGCCAGTCACCCGGTGCGGACTGGCTGACACCCAGAAGGCGGGTCATGGGTTCGTTGAAAACGCTGTAGGCATAGATCTGCCCGATGCAAAGATGGATGCACAAAGCAGCGGGAGGCACCAGCCAGCGGGAATAGCCCGGTTTGGCCAGTGAATGGTTGCGGTCGAGGAAGGAGAGGTAGCTCAAGGGGCGAAGGCGTTAATGAACAACTAATATAATAAGGTGTGGGAAAAGATGCTGGATGCTGGATGTTTGATGTGGATACTGGATGCTGGATACTAGCATCCAGTAAAGTGCGACCGGTACCATTCGGGATGCTACTAAGCACCATATGAGTTGCGACCTCGTACCATACGACTTGCTACTAAGCATAATATCAGTTGCGACCTCGTACCATACGACTTGTGACTAAGCATAATATCAGTTGCGACTAAGCACCATATGACTTGCTACTAAGCACCATATGGGGTGCTACTAAGCATAATATGACCTGCTACTAAGCACCATACGGGGTGAGACTAAGTACCATACGAGTTGCTACTAAGCATAATATGGGTTGCTACTAAGCATAATATGACCTGCAACCTCGTACCATTCGAGGTGAGACTAAGCACCATCTCACTTGCCACCTCGTACCATTCTGGTTGCTACCTCGTACCATTCTGGTTGCTAATAAGCACCATATGAGATGCGACCTCGTACCATTCGGTAGGTCGGTGACCAGTAATCAGTATCCGGTAATCAGTAATAGGTATTCGGTAGGTCGGTAGCCGGTCCTTCACTGGCGCGGAAGTTACTTCCGTGCCCTAACCGGTTTTACTTTCCATAGCCAAGGGATCGCCACAGTCACCCAGCCAATACCCGCCCTGCCTTCGCCTGCCAGCCGCAGGCAGGCGATGACGGACTACTCCGAAATCCCATGCCGGAAGTTACTTCCGTGCCTCTTGAAAACCCTTCTCCAACAGCCTTAGAAAAATCTTAAAAATATTTTAAAATATTTTTCAAAACATGCAACCTTTCGTTCAGGTTTTTCCGTTCAATAAGTATGTATAACAATTTAACAACAAATGTTATGTCACATGCGAAGAACGCGGTAAGCTACTCCAGGCTAGTAGACATCTGCACCGGGTACGGAGGTACGTATAACCCTGGTCGTCCAACCCTCCAGCTTAAAGCAATGAGAGCTTTGCTCAAGGAAGCACAAAGTTCATTGCAACATGTTTCACAAATGCGACACGCTTACAACAGCATTGTCAACGAGCGAAGTATAGCGTTTGAAAAACTGGATGTACAAGCCCAGCGTATCATCGGCACTTTATTGAGCCTGCAGGTACCGAAGCCCACCATTCAGGATGCGCGCTACTACTCCAGACTGATTGCCGGCAGACGGGCTACGCCCAGGCTACCTGTACTCAGTGAAGACAGTGAGGAGCAACCGCTGAAAGTTCGTGGCTATACACAGCTGAGCTACGTGGCCAAGGCGAGTAACTTCTTTAAACTGGTGCAAATGGTAGAAGCCTTGCCGGTGTATACTACCAACGAGCCCGATCTGATGATACCGGTCTTAAAAGAAAGGGCAGCCTACTTGCAACAGAAGAACGAAGAGGTGCACAAGGCCCAGGTAGCTTTGAAGAATGCGATGAAGCAGCGCGACAGGTTGATGTACAAAGGCAACGGTGCCATGATCAACAACGCGAGGGCGATCAAGCATTATGTCAGAGTGGTGTTTGGCGCACGAAGTACGGAAGCCGATCAAATGACGGATGTAAGTTTCACTCAACCCCCAGTCAAATGAAAGTGTTCGCAATCAATTAAAAACCCCTGTATGATATCTACAGGGGTTTTTTGCTTTTATAGGGTTTTGCTAAGTGTTGAATTATACGGATAATCAACGGTTAGTCTTCGTATTCTAGTTGAATTCATTATTTTAGTGTCAGGGGTATCCAGCAGCCGATATAAATGATACAATAGTTGCAGTTACCCGTATGTTTAGCAATAATTAAGACAATATGAAAAAAATACTGTTAATCACTATTTTGATAAGTCAGGTGTTACCATTAGTAGCCCAAAAAGGCAAAATCCCTAAAGGAACTAAACTTAGTGGTTGGCAAACTGGATCTGTTTATAAGGGGAATAAATGTGAGGTTTGCCATTTAGAGGAAACTTTACCTAATGGTGAAAAGACATATTATTTTTATGATGTAAAAATGAAAAAAAAACACTTGCCAGAAGGCTCAGAATGGATAGAAGGTAATCCAAAACGACCAAAAGGTTCAGCGGTTCTTATTTTTAAAACTAAGGAAGGAAAAAAAATGCTCTATTAGCATATAAGAGACCATTTACTATAATTGAATTACCTGATAGTGCGAGTGGCATCTTTCGCTTTGGACCTAGTTTTAGCCCGTATAGCAATTTGTTGCTTTTAGAAACAAAAATGGCTTCAGAGGAAAAAATGCAATTTATGTTATTCGATTTATTAGAAGGTAAAGCGTTAAGTCCACATGGCAATTGGACGTTTAATAATAAAGAATTAAGTGGTGAATCAATATTATATAGAAAACAAGAGAACGGATTTTATCAAATACTTAAAGAAGATAACACCATTTACCCTAATGAAACTTCATCTGAAGTACTAGGGTTTATACCAATACCTGGTTTGTGGAGCTTATTTTTGGAATATCATCACAATTCAAATGACAATTACACTTATGGTTTAGTTACAATTTCTACTGAGAGTATTTGGAATAAAAATTCTACTAGCTACTACCAATCGTACACTAAAAATACAGAGGCTAAATTCATTAATTACTCTGTTATCCAATCTACTATCTTAAAATTAGGTGATAGACCTGCTTATAATATTGCCTTATATGATGGAGAAACACATTCCATATGGGGATTAAATTCAAATATGATTTCAAATTCAAAAAACAAAACCATAGGTGGTGAACATTATGAAGCAAAAAACAGGTACAAAGAATGGTTTAAGAATTCTGATCTAAACGCAGTACTTGAACTTGCAGATTATAAGTGGCGTAGCATTAAAGCTAACAATGACCAATATTGGGAGGCTTTTGAATATGAGAAAAAGATTGCTGCAGAAAAAAGCAAGATTGAAGATGAACAAAAACAAAGAGAAGCTGAATATAATAAAGGCTTAAAAGATTACAGAGAATGTATGCATGAAAAACTTTATTACTCTAGTTGTAATAACGGATATTGGGCAGAAATTTTAGGGCAGAATATCATGCTTGAAATTTCTGATCAAAAGAAAGCAAGAGAGCAAGAAGAGAAAGAAAGTGATACGATATTGCAAGAAGCATTGAATAAGCGAAACAACGACATATATCTATCGCCAGAAATGTATAAGAAAGGTTATAGAGTAATGAAGTGGAATGGGAGCACATGGGAGTACTAACAAACTATTGCTAACACCCAACTAGCGTAAGCGTCTCGCTTGGGCTCTCTAAGCCTTTGCCAAGTTTGTCTACATCTTGGAGGGAAATACAGAAAGCGGTATTTTGGTAGTGACATTACTACAAACGGCTAACCAATGATAAAATTCTTTAGGGAAATAAGATACGACCTTATGGAGAAAAACAAAACTCGAAAGTATTTGAAATATGCAATCGGAGAAATTATTCTTGTTGTTATAGGGATTTTGATTGCACTAAGCATAAATAACTGGAATGAAGTCAGGAAGGAACACTTAGTTGAATTAGAGGCGCTCAAAGATCTAAAATCTGAATTTGAACGAAATATTCTTGTATTTGAAGAGCACCTTAATGAAAAGCGAATAGGGAAGAATAAAATTGACACTTACATCAACCTGCTCATAGCAGGAAATGCAAACGTGGAAGATATTATTGCTTTTTACGACTACGGATTTTCTGGTTATACTTATAATCCCTCAAATGGTGTACTGAGCTCTGTTATTAATTCCGGAAATATAAACACACTTAGCCGTAAAGAATTAAAATACGAATTGACCAGTTGGAATGATGTATTATTTGATTATCAAGAAGAAGAAATTATTGCTCTTAATTTTGGCTTTAATCATATAGATAATTTTGATAATAAGTTAAAACCAAAATTTAACACTCGATTTAATGATACTTCAGATAAAGAATATGACCAAATGTACATTAACCTCTCTAAGACTTTAACTCACAGAAATCAGATGATAGAAATGCAAGGGTTTTTAGGAGTGATTATTGATGAAGGCAAAGGTCTTCTGACTAAAATGAAACATATTAATCAACTCATAACTTTAGAAATTGAATCTCATAAATGATTAAATTCATAAAAAAATAGCGAAAGCGCAACAACGAGCTATACTGCATGGGGTTGTACCTCCCAACTAGCGCAAGCGTCTCGCTTGGGCTCTCTAAGTTCTTCGCTAAGTTTTTCCACATCTTGAATGGAAACACAAAAAGCGCTATTTTGGTATTGACTTATGTATTGTGGCACACAGCGCATACACGGGCATTGTAGCAAATAAAAGATAATCATGAATTTCGAACAGATTAAAGAACGAACAAGACCCTTAGTCAACAAAGTGTCTCCTGTATCGGAGGGGTCATTAGATCTGATGAGTGACTTGATTGTAGTTGAAGTTTATGAAAAAGGAGATATGTTTATTGATAGAGGGAAAAAGAATAACAAGGAATACTTTGTTTACGAAGGTGTCTGCCGGAGCTTTTTGCTAAGCCCAGAAGGTGAAGAGGTAACCATATCATATTTTCTTGAAGGCAGTGTGCTCTCTCCCAATAAAACAAGAACGGCTAATCAAATATCTCACCTGAACTTTCAAGCGCTTACAAAGCTAACTGTTGCTAGTCTAAACGCTGACAAGTTTGAGCAGCTTATGATAAATTACATTGACATACGCGAGTTTGGAAATATTGTTTTACAAAATGAACTCCTTGCAAAAGTTGAAAAAGAAATTGGCTTCGCTTCGCTGAATGCTAAAGAAAGGCTCATTCTTTTTAGAGAAAAATACCACTTTTTGGAAAATCTAATCTCACATGTCGACATTGCATCCTATCTGGGAATTACAAATATTTCCCTCAGCCGACTCCGTAAAGAACTCGTGAAGTAAAATGTCATCCTTTAACAAATGTTAATGGATTCGAAATCACAATCATCAATCTTTGTAGTGAACTTAAAAACAAAGAAAGATGAAGGACTTTTCAAGTACCACCTCGCAAAGATTTGATGTAAATAAAATTAATCCACTATGGTATCTTGTAATTGGACTAGCTAACATGGCCCTAACTCACATGACCTTTAGTATTGAAGTCATGGCTTGGGTTTCAAGTGTTCCATTTTTAATTTATTTAAGTCTCACACAAGGCTGGAAGTCAAGATTAACCTTTTTTCTCGCTTTAGTTTTGGCTTGGTCCTTTGTTGTAACGAAGATTATTAGCGATCCAATTCCACTAGTGCTGGTCTTCCTCTACTCGATTCCAATTAGTTTATTTCACCTGCCGGGATACTTGATCTGGAGCAAATTTAAAAATCAGAAATATGCGCTGTTTCTATTTCCTGTCATCATGATCATTATGGAATGGATTCAATACACCTTTACACCTCTTGCCAGTTGGGGAGTAGCTGCATATACCATGCACGATAATGTATCACTTATTCAAACAGTATCCTTGTTTGGGTTGGCTGGACTAAGCTTTTTGATTTATTGGGTTAATGTCTCAATTGCCAATATTATCATCAAACGAAAAATCTCTATCCCAACATTTCAGCTTCCGTTAATTATGCTGTTTCTTTTCATTTTTTTTGGCTCCATCAGATACGATATGAGCAAAGCCAATGGCAGCGACACTATAACTGTTGCAGCAGTTGGAACAGACTCGGAGGCAAGTGGTTTACCATTGCCAACTAAGGTAAGAACTGAACAGACTAAAACTGCATTATTTAAACGAACCAGAACTGCAGCGGAAGGTGGTGCTAAAATAATATCGTGGAACGAAGCTGCTATATTTATAATGCCTGAAGATGAGAAGGAATGGATAAACTCCATCAAGGAACTAGCCGCAGAACTCAATATCACTTTGGTAGCTTCTTATGTGTCACCTATTTCACAATCTCCGTTGAGGTATGAGAACAAGTACCAGTTTATCGATTCGTCAGGAAACATTACGCATACATACCTCAAGCATCAACCCGTACCAGGAGAACCCGCTGTGCAGGGAAAGTCGCCTTTAAAAGTTGCTGATATAAAAGGAACAAAAGTCGCAGCCGCAATTTGCTATGATTATGATTTTCCGTATCTGGCAAAAGGATATGGTGAATTAGGTGCAGATATGGTTATTCTTCCGTCAAGTGATTGGAGAGGCATTGACCCTGTTCATACAGAAATGGCAGCCTTTAGAGCTGTTGAGCAAGGTCACTCGGTTCTTCGATCAACGCGTTTTGGGCTCTCTGCAGCGATTACACCATACGGTGAAATGGTTTCACAAATGAGCAGTTTTGACGTTAATGATAAAATCATGTATTCACAACTACCTACCAAAGGTGTCACTACATTATACTCAGTTATTCAAGATAGCTTCGTCTACCTGTGTATTGGATTCTTACTGTCGTTCATGGCTATTGCGTCTCGATCAAAAAATAAATCAAAACCTATAAAAAAAGATGGTTGATATAAATAGAAGTATGATACTATTACTTGCTACAACAAAACCTAAACTGCATTAAAACGCAGCTTAGCCAAAACGTTGGTGGCAAGATTGGAAGAAACACTAACCGATTCAAATTCGTTATATTGTTTACAAATGTCTAAACAT
>JBATLM010000117.1:0-2313 GCA_049289315.1 Cyclobacteriaceae bacterium | reverse complement strand
TTATTATTTCTCTGAAAAAGTGGGTGCTTTTCTAGAAGTGGGAGCTGTTGGGTCAACTAATGCTAAACTCGGAGTTGCCTTCAAGTTGTAGTAGTCTAGCTCAAATAGAAGACTGTCTCAAAAGTGTGGCGTTTTGTTGAACGAAAGCGAAACATCCTTGTTTAAGATCAAACTTATTGGGGATTCTTCGCTTTCGCTCAGAAAAGCGTCATTCCTTATTTTTGAGACAGTCTTTTTTTATGTCAAAACATTTTCTTTATATCTATCACATTGATCAATGACTTTCCTTCCAGGTAGTTTTTAAGGTTCTCGCAAAAAATATCTGTAATCAATTCATTCTCTTTGTCACTTGTGCTACCGGAGTGAGGGCTCACAATTACATTTGGCATATCCCACAGCGGACTGGTTACAGGCAGTGGCTCCACATCGAATACGTCCAACGCTGCTCCACCCAAATGCCCTGATTGTAATGCACGAACCAAAGCAGGTTCATCCATCAATGCCCCACGACCAATATTTATGAGAATAGCTCCTTTCGGTAGCATCAATAACTCCTTTTCCTCAATCATGTTTTCAGTTTCAGGAGTATGTGGCGCAATCAGAACCAGATATTCTGCTCGAGGTAAAACTTTATCCAATTCACTTTGGCTGTACAATTCATCAGCATAAACGTCAGCAGGCACTACTCCTTGTGTTTCACGTTTTACTCCCAACACTTTCATCCCAAAACATTGACACAGTTGGCCCACACGTTGGCCCACTTTGCCCATTCCTACAATCCCAATCGTTTTACCCCTCAGGTCTGTTCCTGCAAACCGCTCCCAGTGTTTTTTCTTCTGACTCTCAAGTGTGTGGACTAATTTTTTATTAAAAGCCATCATTACCATAAGGCAAAATTCTGCCAATGGTTGATCGTGGACTCCGCGCGCTGATGTGAAAACTGTATTGGGCATACGCTCAGCGTACTTAAGCTTATTCAATGCCTGGCCGATCCCAGAACTAGTGGCCTGCATCCACTTTACATTGGGCGCAAGCTCTGGCAAATCTTTTAAATGCGTTTGATCGAAATCAAAAAGTATGTCAGCCCTCTGCAAAAAAGATTGCCAACGTTGCTCTTGTTCAGGCGTCCTTTTAATAGGCTCTCCTTTGTGATCTGCTGCATACCGTGGTGACGCTATTAAATCAGGCTCATAAATAACCTCACACTGAGGTGCAGCCAGCTTAATTCGCTCAACGTGTTCAGGCTCAAGAAAACTTGCTATTAAAATGGTATGACTCATAGCCGTGAAAATACTGAATTTTCACTGACTTGATTTTATCCAGGCTCTCCTTACTCAATCAAGGTTAACATGCGATGCCAACGAATTTTGCGAAGCAGATCCGCTTCACTATTGATTGAAAGCCAGATAAACAGGGGTTTCCCTAAAATATGATTTTCAGGAACAAAACCCCAGTAACGAGAATCCAATGAATTGTGCCGGTTGTCCCCCATCATAAAATAATAATCCTGCTTAAAAGTATATTCCCTGATGGCCTCCCCATCAATAATCAATTCTCCATTGGTTATAGCAACACTTTCATTCTCCTCGTGCAACTGTATCATCTCGCCATAGAGTGTCAGGGTTGAATCATTCACTACCATCTTCATGCCTTTCGCTGGTATCACTAATGGTCCATAGTTATCTCCGTTCCAGGATGTATTTTTTACCAGTGGAAAAATATTTGCATCAGGCCCATCTTGAGTGGTGAAGTCTTCTTCCACAGAAAGAACAAAGGGGAGCGCTTCAATTTCATTTCGCTGTTCTGCAGTAAGTAACATTTTATACACCACCCTTGCATCTGCCGTTTGACCTAAAGGATAATAATCATCCGAAGTCAATTCCAATTTATCAAGATGCCTTTTATGGATTTCATCTTTTGAAGTGACCAGATAACTAAACTTCATGTTTTCAGGTTTATCCAATAGTTCGCCATTAACGAAAATTTGTTTACTGATGATTTCAAAACGATCTCCAGCTATGGCTACACAACGTTTTACATAATAGGTTTTCAAATCAATAGGTCGTTCAACTCCATCATTCAATATCACTGGTGGAATATTGAATACCACAGGTTCTCCGCGTTCTACTCCTCTCAACCCTGGCAACCTATAAGAAGGTAACTCTACCCAGTCGAGATAGGATGGAATCTCTGTTCCCCATATTTTCTGATGTGTCAACGGAATTTGCAACGGTGTTCGTGGAGTTCGTGCCCCATAATGAAACTTGCTTACAAAAAGATAATCCCCTACAAGAATACTATTCTCCATAGAAG
>JBATLM010000116.1:0-8424 GCA_049289315.1 Cyclobacteriaceae bacterium | reverse complement strand
GATCAAATCAGTTGGGTCTTCTATACCCACTGAAAACCGTAACAGCTTATCACTAATGCCAACTGCTTTGCGTTCCTCCGCGGTCAACTTGGAGTGAGATGTTCTCATTGGTGAATTGATAGTGCTTTCAACGCCACCTAAGCTCACGGCTCTTTTGATAAACTTCAACTTCTTCATGAATTTATCTGGACTGCCCTTCACTTCAAACGAAAGCATACCGCCAAAGCCACCTGGCATCTGCTTTTTGGCGATGCTGTGCAGCGGATGTGTTTTTAGTCCTGGATAAAATACTTTCCTTACTTTACTTTCCGACTCCAGGAAACGAGCAATGGTCATCGCATTGCTATTCTGCTGATTCACGCGAAGAACAATGGTTTTTAGGCTGCGCTCTACCAGGTAACATGTTTGTGCATCGAGGCTGCCGCCAAAATGCATGGCGCTTGCTTTTATCTTGCTTGTCAATTTTTTTGACGACACCATCAATCCACAACACAAATCGCTGTGCCCACCAATGTATTTGGTGCCGCTGTGTGTTACAATGTCTATTCCTAGATCAAAAGGGTTTTGATTTACAGGTGATGCAAACGTATTGTCAATAATGGTAACCAACTTGTGCTTTTTGGCAATGGCCGCAACTTTCTTAATGTCTGTTATTTTCAGCAGAGGGTTGGAAGGTGTTTCTATGTAAATGACTTTGGTCTCTTTGCGTATCGCCTTCTCAAAATTGGAAGGATCTGTAGCATCTACCATCGTATAAGTAATACCATAGCGGTTGAGTTCATGCATGGCCGCATGATGAGTGCCACCATAAAGATCATTTTGAAAAATAATATGATCACCCATTTTTACCATGGCAAATAGGGAAGTCATAATGGCAGCCATGCCAGAACTAAAAACTAGCCCATCCTCTCCGTTCTCCAATGCTGTAATTTTTTCAGCAACGGCCACTTGATTTGGCGTATTGTAGTATCTTGGGTACCTGACAGTTTCTTCATAATCGTAGGCAGATGAGAGGTAGATTGGATTTACAACTCCACCATATAGGGGATCACCGGGAGAGCCGGCATGTACACTTTGTGTTAGTTTCGAAGAAGATTTCATCTGCTACAAGGTTTAGGATAAATCAGGTGACGCAAATATAGCGCAGTACCAGTAAAGTATTGAACAGATAAAGTAAACTCAATTTTTTAACTTTTAACCCCTACAAATATGGCTGACGAAATTTCTCCCAACACCGGTGACCCCATTAGTGGCCAAACCGCAAAAAGATGGATTGATAATTACAAAGAAAGGCATCCTGCTCCTGATGAGGTTATTGCTACCTTTTATGGAAGTAAAATAATCAATCAAATCCTATCTCAACCAGATTGTATTGGAATTCGATTCTACTATGCATACGATGATGCCAATATCAGACATTTAATTTTGGTTGGGGTGGATTCAGGGGGTAACAACCTTTGGGATCTTAACGCCAGCCAACCATCCGATGGAGGTTTAGTTGCACAATACGGTACGCATTGTCCTCCTTGGTGCCCACCTCAAAAATGACAGTAAACATGTGTATAGAATGACATTGGATAACCTTCTTATTCTGAGAATGCTTCAATTTAGCGTACTCATTATTGGAGTTTTTTTGGGATTCAAATCTTGGAAAGTGCTATCTACTCCTCTGAAGCTATTGAGTGTTTACATATTGCTTTTGGCTTTGTTGGAATTAGGGACATATGGAATGTTTAAGAGTGGCATGAACCCAAATTTACTTGGTAGTGTATTTCAATTTATTGATACAATAATCATTCTCTATTTCTACACACTGATATTGGATAGCAAAAAAATTACAAAAATTCTTTTTCTAGCAGTTTTTTTTCTCATTATTTTTTACGGTTTCAATTTAGCCTTTATTCAAAAAGACAATCATATTAATTCCTACTCAATAATTTTACACCTCTCAGCAATGCTGATACTAGGTTTATACTATGTGTTCAGATTGCTTAAGGAACCACCGAATGAAAAAATCACCAAATTGCCAATATTTTGGATAAATGTTGGAAACATAATCAAAGCATCAGGCACCCTTTTTCTGTATATTTTAAGTGACTATTTAATTTATGTTCTTAATAACGACATGATAGCATTTACAAGTTTGATTTACATTGTTCAGTTCTTTGTGTATGCATTTTTCATTTATGCTATCTGGATGGAAGGAATTGGAGAGAAGATCAAGGCTAAATAATAAGATGCCAAACTTCACTAATGAATTCTAAAGCATTTATAATATCAATCACACTATTAAATTATTTAGGGTTACTAATAGGCCTTTTAGGAGCTTACAACTGGAAAAAATTATCCAAACCCTTCCGTTTTTTTTCTTTGCATTGGATAATTATATTCTTAAGCGAAGTTATTAAGGGTGCTCTAATGGGTCGAGGATTTAACTCAAATCACATCGGCCTTGTTAATTCTTTAACTGGGCTCATACTATTTTTCCTCATCTACTTTCTGGCGCTACGAAAGCCCTCACTGAAATGGCCATTCATCATTTTGGTTAGTTGCATCTTACTTTTTGATATTTCGTTTTGGATTTATGATGGAGCACGCAGCAAAAGCATCTTTATTTTGGCTATAAACTCTGGAGCCCTTCTCTGCCTATGTCTTTATCATTTTTATGAATTGATTAAAACTCCGATCACTCATGTCTTGAACATTCCAATGTTCTGGATTAGTACAGGCCTTATCATCTCATTGTCTGCCTCGGTTATACTTTACGCTTCCAATCATTACCTCTATCCCATCCTAAAAGATGACCTGATTGACCTTTGGTCATTTCGAAATTATTTATCTGCTGGTTGTTATGGCTTTTTTCTTTATGCCCTCTGGCTTGAGGTAAAGACGAACTCCGCTCAAGCTTAAATTCTAAAAATTCCACCTTATCTTGTGACTGATAATTGTTTTCATCCATGAATGGCGATTCACAAATAATTCTTCTGTTTATAGCGGGCACAGCCGTTATGTTGCTGATGGCGGTGGCCATTATCCTGTTTGTGGTTTTCCACCAGAAGAAGATGGTGCAAGAAGAGATCAAAAGGCAAAACATGGAAATTGATTATCAGAAAAAGATGCTGAAGGCCGCACTAGAGTCTCAGGAGAATGAGCGCAAGCGTGTGTCCAAAGATCTGCACGATGACGTGGGCATGATGCTGATGACCATGCGTGTCAATCTCAACAGCCTGCCGAATGGACACAGTGAAGAACTGATGCAACTGGTAGACGAAACCCACGAGTCGGTGCGAAGAATTTCATGGGACCTGATGCCTTCTACATTAGACAACTTCGGTCTCTTCCAATCCACACAGGAAATGTGCGAGCGTTTGTCATCGCGCGATGCTACCACTGTTTCATTTAGCGAAGAAGGGAAAAGGCTGGCTTTGGATAAAGACCAGGAATTATTAATATACAGAGTGGTGCAAGAGTCGGCCACCAATGCACTTAAGCATGCGCATGCATCCCACATCCGTGTTGACTTTCGATGGACAGACAATAGCCTTTTCATTACCATTGCCGATGACGGTTTAGGTTTTGATATGGCCAGTATAAAAAACAAGGTTTCTGGAAGACACGGGTTGGGTCTTTATAACCTTGAGAATAGGGTAGCTTTGCTGGGAGGCGAACTGACCTTTGAAAAAAATGACCCCTCTGGAACAGTTGTTTCAGTGGTTTTACCTTTAGCAATTCATGAGTCGCATTAATATTTGTATAGTAGACGATCACAATCTTTTCAGAAAGGCCATGGTGCGCCTGCTCAAGACCTTCCGAAAGGTAGATCAGGTATGGGAGGCACAACATGGCAAAGAGTTATTGCAAATTCTTAACAAGAATAAACCGGATGTTGTATTGCTCGATTTGGAGATGCCCATCATGAACGGAGTAGAAACTGCAGAGTATATTATCCCCAGGTACCCTGATCTTAAAATCATTGTACTCACCCAACATGACAGCGAAAAGTTTATGCTGCATATGTTGGAGATGGGTGTGCATTCTTTTTTGTTGAAAAATTCCAATCCTGATGAATTGGAGCGAGCCATCCTTTCAGTATATGAAAAGGATTTTTATCACAACGACCTGATCTCAAATGTAATGCGCAAGAGCATTTCAATGCGATCAGAAAAACCTCTCTTTTCTAAAATGGCAGAACTGAGTGAGCGCGAAAAGGAGATTTTTGGGCTCATTTGTGAAGAACACTCACTTAAAGAAATAAGTATCAGGCTCAACATTTCCGAAAAGACCATCCACTCCCATAAAGCCAATATTCAGCATAAATTGGGCGTTCGAAACACGGTGGGAATGATCAAATTTGCCTACGAAAACGGCCTTTTGCTATAAATCCATTTTAAGGATATCCTGAAATTCCTAAAGATATCCCTACTGCCCACCTGAACAAAACCTCAAAATAACCTCAAAAACACCATTTTCTTAAATTGGGAAAGCTTCCCAGGTTTTTGTGAAAAAAACGCATTTTAATTGGAGCCATCTTGTGTACAAGGTTTAGGTGAAGATGAGTGAATACTTGAGGGTACTTGTGGTCCACCGGCAAATTTCGGTGGCAAATGATATTAAGAAGCAATTTGATAGTGCTGGTTGGTTAGTCCATATGGCTCAAAGTGGACTTGACGGTTTACTGGCCGCACGCAAAGAGAGTTTTAGTCTTATTCTCTGCGCTATCGACTTGCCGGTGATCACAGGTATAGAAATGGTTAGGGGTATTCGTAATTTTTCTTTCAATGTAAATACTCCTACTGTTTTCATAGGCGAATTACCCGATGGCAACTATAGTACCATCCTCGAAAAGCTCAAAGCCAAAATTCACCTTGGTGACCTCAATAATCTTTCTGAACTAATAATCACCTACGGCCATACACGCACGGCAAAGGATTTTATGAGGATTGACCCCTAGGATGAGCGATTGAACTGATTTAGATGTACGCTGACATAAATTGTTATCCAGGAAAAGTGGCTTACAACTCCTCTGCAATGGCATTAGATGGGGTTGACAAGTCCCCTTTGGACCCATGGCAAATCCCACAATCCAATCTGAAGGATCAAAAAAAAGGAAGGCAAGCGAGAGATTACAGTCAATGTGACCTTGTTAAAAGCACACAAGCGCGCGTCAAGCTGATGTTTGCAGCTTTGTATCCAATTGAGAAAGGTTTTTTTTATGGAGGTGCTGGGGGGCGTATTGGAAAACAATATATCGGAGATTATTTCCATCGCATACACACTGAAGGAAAAGCCGAAGCCATGGAGTGGCTACTCAAGCTGATGAAAACACAGCCCGGCATGGAGAAAGTAAAAAAATCTGAGTTAGAATTTATTCAAAACAGGTTTGTGCGATTGCCGTTGGAGCGTGTCAAGTATTTACAAAATGGGCATTACGATTACTTCGAAGAATTAAAACGTGAGTACAAATTTTATCTTAGCAAATCTGGAAAAAAAGTAACTACCGCTCAATTGCAACTTGTGCCACATGGTCCCAGTAAAACATGGGAAGGTGTCTATCAGCTTGCGCAAAATGGAGGTGACGTATTGTACCGCTTGCGTCCTGATAATGATGATGTCATTATTGTACTCACCCTTGACGGCATACATGCTCTTGGCGTAGGCAACCCGGAAGATGATGCCCTTTCACCTGGAGTCAAACCCAAAGACGTTAGCATCGGCAAACTAAAAAGTCGCATCAGGCAATTGAAAGGTGAAGAAAGCTTGGATGATACAAAACTTAAAAGCTGGACACACACGCCCTTTTATATCACATTTGCCAGTCACTTCAACAATACACTTTGCGGGCACGCGCATAGCCTGCCTAGCCAGTCGAAATATGTTTATGACCAGCACAAAAACATGGACAAGGGTGTGCTTAAAAATGCTACTTATAGCGTGATGAATGAATTTCTTGGGCTGGATGAAAATCTAAAAAGCACTGGGTCAAAAAGAATACTTATCGATGTGAAACACATGAGTGCAGCTTCACGTCAGGATTATTATAAAAACATTATCCGTCCCTTCAATCGCAAGCCGGAAAATGCAATCTCAAAAATTCCTGTGATTGCCAGTCAGGTGGGCTACTCTGGTATTGATGGATTGGATACTTTAATTCAAAATGCGAAAGATGGAAAAGAGGAAGACGACTTCAGGGTGCAGGGATTTAAAGCGTGGAACATTAATCTATGTGACGAGGATGTCATTGAAATACATGATAGTGAGGGATTGATTGGCATATCCCTTGATCAGCAACTTCTTGGTTTGTACCAAAAATCGTGGTTGCTCAACCTCCCGTTACCTCTAATTGAAAGAACGCGTGCCAAAAAATTATTAGGTCGCACCCTTGAACAATTTATTCATATTCCTTTCGATTATAACCTTCAGGATCCAATGCGGATCTGGAACATCCTATGTATCGGTACCGGGTTTGATGGAACAAACAATACTTTGGCGAGTTATGCTACTGTACTTGACATGAATAGGTTAGAAGACGACTTGACACAAATTCTACATAGCATGAAAAGAGAGAGACCAAAATGGTTTCATAATCAATCTCCCGAAAATCTTGCAAGAAAAATTTGTTTTGAAAACGCGTACGATTTTGTAGTGGCGCACTACCGGTAAATTTTTGACATTCATTTTGTTGCTGACGAAGCACAAAGCAGCGAAGGTTAAAACTAAAATTCACGGGCATGAAAGAGCATTTGAAGATTTTGATAATAGAAGACGTAGAAGAGGACGTAGAGTTAGTTAGGCGTGAATTAATTAAAGAGAATTTGTCATTTACCTTATACCCGGTAGATGAAAGAGATGAGTACTTAAGTGGTTTGGTGGATATAAAACCAAATGTAATTTTATCAGATCATTCATTGCCACAATTCAATTCTGTTGAAGCATTAGAAATTTCTCAACGTATTGGACTGAATATCCCTTTCATATTAGTAACCGCTACTGTTTCTGAAGAATTTGCGGTTACGTGCCTGAAAAATGGAGCTGATAACTACGTGTTAAAAGGAAACCTGAGCAGACTTCCTTCTGCCATTACCAATGCGCTACAGCAAAAAGCAACTGAAAAGAATAGGAAATTGGCTGAACGCACGCTTCACAAGCAAAATAAAATGCTGGTTAAAGTAAATCAGGAGTTAGACCGATTTGTTTACAGCACGTCTCACAACCTTCGTTCGCCTTTAATGTCGGTATTGGGCTTATTAAATATTTCTCGCAAAGAAGTTGAAAACAAGGACTATAGCCGGCTTCCGGAATATTTTGATATGATGAGTACTAGTGTAGAAAAGCTAGACAACACACTGAAAGAAATTGTTGACTATTCAAAAAATGCGCGTGTAGATGTTAAAATTGAAAAAATAGATTTACAGGAAGTCCTCCAGAACTGCATCGATAAATTGAGCCATCTCGAGGGTGCCAATGAGATCAAAAAAGAAATAATCATGGATGGAGGGAATACTATTTATTGCGACCTTGATCGTTTAAATGTAATCTTTATAAACATTATATCTAACGCGATTAAGTACAGAGACATTAATAAAGAAAATAAGACACTAAGCATTTCGGTTCACAGCTACCCTTACAAAACTTCAATTTCCATTCAAGACAATGGTGTAGGTATCTTTCCCAACTATGTTGACAAAGTTTTTGATATGTTTTACCGCGCTTCAGACAAAAGCAATGGAGCCGGTCTGGGTTTATATATTGTAAAAGAGACGATAGACAAATTAGGCGGAAAAATCTCTATCGATTCAGAAATTGAAACTGGCACAACAGTAGAAATTGACATTCCTTTTGGAGGTCGCTCTACCAAATAATCAAAATAAGAATCATCTTTGCAGCATAATTCAAATCCATGGATAAAAATGTTCTGTTGGTAGACGATGATCAGATCTGCAATTTCATAACAGAAACAACTTTAAATAAATTGGGTATTGCCAAAGAGGTGCACTCAGCACTTAATGGGAAAGAGGCACTTGATTTACTCAATAGTTACTTTCTGGGCGATGTAGCCATTCCGGATATTATTTTTTTGGATCTTAATATGCCCATCATGGATGGCTTTCAGTTTATTGATGCCTTTAAAAAGCTGGACTTCCCAAAAAAAGAAAAAATTCTTATTGTGGTTCTCACCTCATCTGTCAATCCAAGCGATTTGCAAAAAGCAAAGAGCATGGGCATTGATCACTATATGACCAAGCCGATAAATGAAGAAAAGGTGTTGGCATTGCTGAAGGATTAATAAAGTCTTACTTCTTACTCAATTTCTTGAAGTAGAGCTTTAAGTCTATTCTTCAAATTTTGTCGTAAATCAAAAAAAGCATACAAAATTTCAAATCAAACATTACTTCAGTGTTGTTTTTAGGTTAATAGGTAAGTAAC
>JBATLM010000115.1:0-10774 GCA_049289315.1 Cyclobacteriaceae bacterium | reverse complement strand
ATCAGATAGCTTTCTGAGTTCTTGTAGGATAGCATATGAGTTTTCTTCTTCTTCCATGAGACTTAAAATTTTTAGAGTAGGAAATTACCTTAATTTATGGATAAAACCTAGAGAAAACGAATTGCCCTAGGGGGATTTATATGCCTGCTTGTCCGATTTAGTATATCGTTTCCCTTTTGCGCAATACTGACACAGGATTTACTCTTAAGTAGATAGCCCGTTACTTTTTATTAAAGGTGGGGCAAGGAATGTATTTCTGCTTTTTCTTGGTTTTGGAACTGGAGTAAATATCCAGTTTGTATTGCAAAGAAACCTCGTGGGTACCTCCAGAAATGGGACCTAATTCAGAAACAGTAAAATCATATCCGTAAGCGATTTCTACTTTTTCGAATTGAAATCCAAGAATAACTACAACAGCATCCTGGCTGATGTTGTCCTTCACATTCTGCTTGACCGGAATACCTCTGTACCAAAGTCCAATGGCGATGGGGTCGTATAAAAAATAGGCGCCCACATCCAATTGGCTAAAGTTGCCCTGCTTTTTATAGACAAAAGAAGGAGAGAGCACAGAAATATGATCCTTTTTGAATGGCCCCCAATAGAGCGGAATACGAATACCTCCATGAATTGTAGTTTTGATTGGAACACTCGCTTCTTCATTTAAGAGCGAGCGGTTAGGTTGATTGATATGGCTGGAAGCAAAACCCAACCAAAATATTCTGTTATAGGCTAACATCCCAGCATTGAAATCAAAATAACTGGCATTACCCAGATTAAATAAAGCTGGGTCATCACTAGGTGTGGATCCATCCGCATCAAATTGAAGTTGATCCCCAAATAAAAGTTTATTGAAGTCTATGCTCCTAAAGGCATACCCAAAATTTAGGCCCGATGAGATCACCCATTTATTACTCACATTCCATTTGTAGGAATACAAAAAGTTAAATTGACTTGATTTCATACCCGCTGTTCCTGCTTTGTCTACTACCGCCATAAACCCTACTCCACTGTTGTAGTAATCCATATTATAATCATATGAAAATGCATAGGATTCATAACCACGGGCTACGTTTGGCCATTGGTTTCTGTAGTTGGCCATAAAACGGTGATCGATCGTAGTGCCGGTAAATGCAGGGTTTAAGTATAGTGGAGCTGCGTAGTATTGTGAGAACTCAGGATCCTGAGCTTTCGCAATGCTTGCCAACAACAAGAACCCCATCAACAAATACCCTTTCATCTTATCAGGTTTACGTCCCCTACTCTTACTATCCGTTCACCATTTTCGTACGAGGCTGACATTTTATACATGTACACATCCTGTTGACACAACTTTCCATTATAATATCCATCCCACCCCATATTTGGATCCGTACTTTGAAACATCAACTCACCCCAACGGTTAAACACCATCATCTCAAACTCCACCACACCTCGGGTAATGGGCAAGAACACATCATTTTTCCCATTGCTCGAATCATTCCCTCCAGTTGCTCCGGAAAGGTTGGGTGAAAACGCATTGGGTATTAATATTTGTCCACCGATTTCAACATTGACGATGCTCTCCTGTTTTGTTGTATCTGCACAACCGAATTGGTTGTAAGCAATTAATTGAATTTCATAATTACCTATCTTGTTATAGATGTGCTGGGGCTCTGGCGACAGGGATTTAGTACCGTCACCAAAATCCCATTCATAGTTTGTCGCTTGCAGACTCTGATTCTTTGTGTAAAGAATTCCGCCTGGTATATAGATGAGCCGAGGCTTAATATCAAATTGAGCGCTAGGCCTTGGATAAACCTCAATAATCATTTCCTTGGTTTCATTTACAACCATTCCAGTAGCATTGGTAGCGGATAGTGATACTGTATATTTCCCAGGTTCAAAATAGGTATAGGTAGGGCTGATGGCTTTTGAAGTTGCTTGCCCCTGACCAAACTCCCATTGGTATTTATCAGGTTCAGCAAACTGGGAAAGGTTTGTGAAGTTTATGGTAAGCGGTGCGCACCCTGAAGCAGGATCATAGGCAAAATCTACTATAGGAGGAATGGCAAGAATCGTTATGGACTCCATGGCAGTTTCCACGCACACCCCATTGGTTACCGTTAATTTAATGTTGTATGTGCCATAGGTGGCATACGTATGAGAGGATACCAATGGATCTATAGAAGTACTTCCATCACCAAAGTCCCATGCGTATGTCCACGGGCCTGGATTGGTTGTATTCACTATCGTAACTGTAGCGTTGGGTAAGGATTGGCTCGCAGGCGAGGCAGTGAATGAGGTGTTTATATCATCCCGGGCGGGTATTACCACCACATTCGAACTGACAGGACTTACGCAATTGGCAAAGTTGGTTGTTTCTAAATTAAACTGAACGGTAATATCTGCAGAGCCAAATACTGGTCTGTTCAGTTCGTAGTTCAACTCATCATTAATGCTATTCACATCGGAGACAACAATTCCATTTTCACGCACTGTCCAATGGTAGTTGGCTAAGCCCTTTTGATTTGCTTCCAACCGAAGTTGCATCAATTCACAATCGAATAACACAGTATCGATATCAAAATTTGAAGTCGGGTTTGGGCTTATACGAATTGTTCTGGTTGAATCTCCGAAGCAACCCGAAGGTAACGTAGTGATCAGTGTCACGAAGTAATCTTTTAAAGACTGTGTACTATTTACAAAGTTGAAACTAAAGGCCGGTGTTATTCCTGTGCTTGTCTCAGAGATAATTCCTCCGCTATCACTAATGCGCCATCGGTAATCCGTTGGGCCTAAAGATTGTGTTTGTGCATCGACCGCAAAGTCGATCGATTGAGGTGAACAATTATCATTGAAAGGAGAATAATTAGTAGAGATAAACCCTGATTGCGTTCCAGGAAAAACAGTTACTGTGGAAATAGCAGAGAAACGATCACAACCATTGACAGTTACAGCATGCATTCTCATATCGAATTGTCGGTTAACCATTGTCGTGTTCATAAAGTTGTGAACATAGAAGGGAGTAAAACCTGGATCAGTTGGATTTTGTGTGGCTACTAACTGAAACCCTGAACCCAATTTTTCATCTACTTCCCACTCAAACCGATCTATCACATCGGGCTGACCCCCAACCGAATTATTGGCGAATGTAACGGTAAGCACACTGCACCCAGAAAGTACATCAGGTGTGATGGAGGCGTTGGGGATAGGATCAACCACTACGGGAATGACAAGAATATCACTACAGCCATTCTGATCCGTGGTGACCCGAAGTGCCACCTGATAGGTGTTGGCCAAGCCTAAATTTCTGGTAAAGGATGTTTGATTGTCAAAAGCCGGATCTTTTGTAAACGTAACACCATCATAATCAAAATCCCATTCACGCAAAATAATCGATTCCCCGTTGATGGCATTTAAAGTTGAGGATTCATTAAAACTAGTATCGTCACCCTCACATTCTCTTGTTGCCGCAAATTGTGGAACTGGGTTTTCAAACACCCTAATCTGCACTTCATCAATGGTTTCACAAGAAGTAACATTATCTCTAATGATAAGTCGAACTCTATAAATCCCTCTGTTGGTAAACACTTCATCAAATGGCCCCAGCGGAACAAGGGAAAAACCTCCACCAAATGGTTCTTGTCTTACTAGTGTATTGGTTTCATCAAAGAATTCCCAACGCCATTGCGTAGTGGGCGTGATAAACCCTGTAGAGATATCACTAAAGCGCACATCAAAATTTGAGAAAGGAGCTACAGCCGACTGACAAAAATCTGGTGTTATCGAAATATTGAGTAAGTCCGTCACGCCTATTTGCGCTATTAAAGACGGAGAAATTGTAATTGTTTGTTCAAAAATGGCAACACAGTTACCCGCTGCATTGGTATCTCTTATTGATAATCTAATCAGTTTCAATCCTGAAGTAGGATAGGCAAACGTTGGGTTCTGATTGCTTGCTGTACTCAACGGAACTCCTAACCCGGTATTGTTATCAAAAAACTCCCAGCTATATTGAAACGTAGCCCCACCAATAGGAGGAGTTTCATCATCAAAGTAAATATTGTCACCCACACAAAACACATTTTGAATGGGGCCACCTGCTCCACCCAATCGGGTTAAAAAGTCTGGTTGTGGCGCATCTACAATGACAATACGAGCAGTTGTAATTTGAGCCGCATTATCTCCATTCACCAAATCGCCACCTACCGGATTAAATGCATTACCGTCAAGTAGATTATTATCATAGGGGTTACATTGATTCCAATTCTTGAGGGTCACCTCAAACTCCCTTCCAATATCGGCCGGAGCCGTTATCGGTACATTAATGGGTAAACTTATTTGGCCAGGAGCTAGGACTGGATAAATAGGATTACGTACAGGGGCTGGGTCTAGATAAGGAAATCCTCCGGGGACAATTGCATTCACACCCACACCTGGTATACGTATGCCGGGTGCACCAGTACCATATAACCATTGAATCCACCTGGGCTCGTTGTTTTCTCTTGTCAATCTCGGAAAGCAATTCCAATCACTGTTGTCCGTAAAAAGAACATCGGCAGCAAAGCCCTGACAAACACGAAAGACTGCGGGGTTTATCGAAACGACATCATTGGTCCACACTACCACCTGCGTCATTATTGGCACTACACTTCCTCGAGGGTTACAGGCATTGGAAGCATCAATCACCACATCATAACCACAATCAACAGGCGAGTTAGGATAGAGATGAGAAATGTTAACTCCTCCAGGGCCTACTTGTGTATATGTTTCTTCGGGAGTGCCATCTCCCCAATCCACAAAATACTGAGTCCCTGGAACAGACGATAAGTATAATGTTTGGATATTCACCGTAAAAGGTGCACAACCCCGGCTGCTGGTCAGGAACGCAAAACCCGGCTCCATAATACCTCCACACTGAGCCCAAGCTGTGGTCAGAGAAAAGCAAAATACTACTACCAGAATGGCATTTTTACAAACAGAACGCATCTCTTCAATCGATTACAAACCGATCAAAGCCCACTTTTAGACCTTATTAATTAGCGCAAAATTGAAAAAGGAACCTGTCAAAAACAGTTTTATACTGATATACTCGTCCAATGGAAGAATACGAGGTTAAATTGATTCCCAAGTAGGGTCAATTCCAAAAATTAGGTTTTCTATTGAAGGTAGGACAAGGAATAAGTCGATTCCTCTTCTTGACGCCACGAGAAATTGGCTTCGCCACAAACTCGTAAACAATCGATAATTCATGAGCTCCTCCAGAGCTGGTAGATAATTCAGAAACAGAAAAGTCATAGCTGTACCCCACATTAAAACTGGCCAGATAAATACCCATTACAAATATGAGTGCATCCTGATTTACTGTGCCTATTACATTTGTCTCAAATGGTTTCCCTCTGTACCACACTCCTATGGATACAGGATCGATGTGATAGTTCAAACCAAAATCCAACTGAGATATCGGGCCTTGCTTTCGATAGATAAATGATGGCGTGATATAGGAAACTTTGGAATTGGTTCTAAACCCATGATAAAGAGAAATACGTCCCCCTCCATGAATTGTAGTTTTCATGGGCAACCTACTTGTACTGTTTAGAATTGACAAGTTCGGTGTATTCATATGATGAAATGCGCCTCCCAGCCATAGTGCTTTTGTATAGAACAAAAAGCCAGAACCAAAATCAAAATATTGCTGATTCCCCAATCTATTTAAATCAGGGTCGAGTGATTGTCCATTAAATTCCAATCCATCTCCTAGTTGAAGCTTCGACCTATCCAATCCATTAATGCCATACCCAAAATTAAGCCCAGGTGAAAAAACAAGATTGTCTGTAATCCGCACCTTGTAACTGTACATGAGCCCGAAGGTAGATGTTCTCCATCCTGCAGAACCCATCTTATCGGTAGTCATCATCACCCCGAAACCACTTCGCAGTTCATCTACAAAAATATCGTAACTGGCTGCGTAAGTAGAGAAAGCCTGTGGAAGATTGGGCCACTGTATCCTGTGGTTTAATACCACCCGTTGCTGTGGTGTAATTCCCGTAAAGCCAGGATTGAGATAAAGCGGAGCCTGATAGAATTGAGAGAACTGCGGATCCTGAGCATAGGCAGTGTATCCTGTCAACAGCGCAAAAAACCAAACTACAATTCTCTTCTTCATCTGACTAAATTTACAATTTTTATCGAATCATTGTAATATCTCCTAGCTGAGTGGTTCGCTGACCATCTGATAGTCGTAATGTTAATTTGTAAATATAAACTCCTGCAGGCAGAATATTTCCATTTTTATCATAACCATCCCATCCCATATTTGAGCTGTTACTTTCGAAAATCAAATTACCCCATCGGTCAAAGATCTGCATGTTAAATTCTTCTACCCCTTTTACAATTGGCAAGAACACATCATTGAAGGTACCTCCGCCTCCGCCACCAGTTACACCACCAGAAGGGCCACCCGGGTTAGGTGTAAAGGCGTTAGGTATTTTGGTTTGACCACCTTGCTTGGCCACCACTTGTTGTGTCAAAGTATCGGTACATACTATTCCTCCACCATGGTCAAACCCTGCCACCATAACAATATCATAAACACCTTCGATCTTATACGTGTGCTTAGGCTCACGGTCTTCTGATGTTTCTCCGTCTCCGAAATCCCACTGATAGAAGTCTGCACCTGTACTGAAGTTAAAGGTTGTCATTTCAGTATCCGGTACAAACACCGTGGTGGGTCTAGCCTGGAATGAGGCTATCGGAATATCATAAACCTCAAAATTAGCATTGGCAAATTCAATAGCATCAGTAAAGGAGTCACGTGTTGTCAATTGAACGTTGAATAATCCAGGAGTTGCAATAAAGAACTCAGGAAGATCAAGACCCGACACAGCAACCACCTTACCATTGGAATCCACTACTTGCCACTCCATGATATCTCCCGTAGAAAGGTTTTCGATAACGTTTACTACTGTAGGGAAACAGCCAGCGGGCGGATCCAAAGTAAAGTCTGCTATCAACGGAAGCACTGGTACCACAATAGTTTTAAAGAACGTACTCTCACATTGTAATCCAGCCGTTTCCGCAGCAATGTTGATCGCTTTAACAGTTACCTGATAAGGTCCTTGTTGGCTGTATACTACTGGAGGCGGAGTCGCACCCACAAATGTTGCAGGAGAAGCAAACGAACTAGAACCAAAATCCCATTCATATCTAAATTGCGTTCCGTCATTAGGATTAGATGTGTTGGTGAAATTAACTACAGATGTACCACCAATTATTGGAGGAACAATTCCTTCATCAAATCCTGCTATTACGTTTCTATATACAGTGATAGGAGTTACCACTTCTGGCACAGTACACAATCCATTAGAAGGCTGATAAACTATTTCATAAACAAGCGGATTGGTTGTAGTTGTGTTGTCCAGTTGGTAATTCACAAAAGGAGTAGTACGAACATCAATCTCCGTAGTAGTTCCCTGAACGCGATAGAACCAACGATGCGAAGTTGCTCCAAGGCTGGAGTTAGTCATCTGAATCCTGCGACCACTGCATATTTCAGTTTGATCAGGTGTAATACTGGCTACTATTGATCCAACGTTCACATTCATTATCCTTGGCAATCCAACACACCCGTCTGGAGAAGTAGGAGTTACTTGATAAATCAATACCGCCTGGAATCCATTTGGATTATTCACTACCTGATTGATCGTGGTTCCATTGCCATCAAAGAAACCTGGTGCTTCCAAATTGAAGACATCAGTTACTACCCAATCGAAAGTAGTCCCCGCTACGCCACTGCTCAATGGAACATCTAAGGTAGCTCCATCACAAACTGTTATTGTTGCCGGCAATCCAACGGTATTTGGGGTAGGATTTACTGTAACTACAATATCCATTGGAATACCATCACAGTTGTTGAATTTAGGTGTAACTGTATAAGTCACCGTCTCCACGTTAAACCCAGAATTGAATAAGGTAATGTCTAGGTTATTACCGCCACCGTTCAAGGCACCTGTAATTGTACCTGGTGCAGACACAGACCAAGTAGCAAAAGTACCAGGGATATCAGTCACCAGCGAAATACTTCTAAATTCACCGCTACACACCGACTGAGGAGCAACAGGTGAAATGATAGGGCGAGGCTTTATAGTTACTGTCACTATCACATCATCTCCAGGGCAGCCAAGGCCTCCACTCACTTCAGGACGCAAGGTATAAGTTACAGTTTGATCCATAAGTGTTGGATTATCCCACTGATCCGCGATGCTCTCACCATTGAGGTAGGTAGTTTTCAAAGGAGACAATAATGTCAATCCTCCTGTAGCCACTGCGCTAATCTGATTGAATTCTAGTGTTCCCACGGAAGGCACCGTAGTAGACGTCAACAAAATATTCGTTGGAGAAACATTCACTCCATCCGATTCACAAATTGTTTGAACCAGAGGGCTTGCCGTCAATTTTGGTTTAGGCTCTACATTCACCACTACAGGCACAGAAGCACCAATACACCCTGCCCCACTTTTCGCACCATTGGCATCTGGGGTGATGGTATAAGTTAATGTTGCTACATTATCAGAGTTATTAACAAGATTGTCTGTGATCTTATAATTTAATGGCAGATTGCTAATGGCCGGAACAAAGCCAGTCATCTGACCACCAACAGAAGAAACAGCAATGTAGTTAAAGGTAATCGTACCTGAAGTTGGCAACGTTGGAGAAGTCAAGTCAATGTCTGTCTGTGTTGCACTGCATATGTTGGCACTGTTATTAACAGGTACTGCTGTTATTGTTGGCTCTACAGTAAGAATCACATCGCTAGTAGGTCCGGTACAACCTGCAGATGTAATTCCCTGGATGGTATAAGTTACAGTTAATGGAGTGTTGCCAGGATTTGTAAATCGGTCGTTTTGAATCTCTGTAGACGTAACTGCCATGCGTACTCCTGTACCTCCGGCTGTTTGCGTTAGACCCGCTTGAATAACTACACCCAAAATATTAAATCCAAATGGAACAGCCACAGGCGCACTGGATCCAGTGGCCGAAAAAATAATTCCTGTAGCTTCAGTTGAACAAACAGCTTTATTCAAACTTGCAACAGCTGGAGCAGGCTGAATAGTTAATACCAGATCTTGTTGAACCCCAACGCACCCTAAAGCTGTTACCGGAGCAATTTTATAAGTAACTGTTAAGTTGCTTGCCGTTGTATTCGTAAACGTATCATTGAAAATGGCCATATTATTTTGGCCTAATCCAATAGATGCATTACTGCCGCCTGCAACCAGACCGGCCTGCCTAATGATATTGTTAATATTAAACGTAGTTGCCACTGCAGATCCCGCTGTCTCTTGCAAAGTTATACTGGTGATAACATCACTACACACCGGAGCGGGTACAGGAACCAAGAGTATTGGCTCAGGATTGACAACAACATCATAGTCTAGCAGTTCACTTAGACAACCTTGTGAACTTGACCCTTGGATGGTATATCGAACTATTACAGAGGCATTTCTTGTGTTGTTGTATTTGTCATTCTTAATCCAGTTGATGTCCCCTGATGTTCCTATCGCGTTTGCACCAGGTAATCTTGAAAAGTTTGCCGGGAGCGCTACGTTAAATCCACCACCATCATCATATTGAATATTTACTATTTGATAGCTGGCAGCCGTTGCCGAAGTACCATTCGTCCCAAGAACAATATTTACCGGGTTACTTATTCCTGAGTTTGAACTACACACATCTGGGAAACCTGGATTGAAAAGAACCGGCTCTGGATTCACTTGAACAGTTACTGTAAATGGATTACCCAAACATCCTGCACCCGATGAAACTGGTACAATAGTATAAACCACATTCGCTGAAGCTGAACCTGGATTGTTCCATGCATCGTCTGTCAACACAGTCGAAGACTGGCCATTGGCTACTGCCGGTGCACCCGCACTGGCGGTAATGCCTGCCGGTATACTGATGGCTGTAATATTATATCCGTTGGCGGCATTTACTGCCGCTGATGTGCCGGTAGTGCTCAATGTAAAACCTGCGCCAATTACTAAATCACTACAAACCGGAGTAGCAGGTATCGTTATGCCGACAGGTTCCGGATCTACTTGAACAGTAACCGTAAATGGATCTCCCAAACAGTTCGTACCTGATGCTACCGGCACAATCGTGTAAACCACATTGGCAGATGCCGAACTTACATTGTTCCAGGCATCATCTATTAATATTGTTGAAGACTGACCATTGGCAACTACCGGTAGCCCTGCGCTAGCGGTAACACCCGCTGGAACGCTTATTGAAACAATATTATATCCATTAGCGGCATTCACTGCTGCTGAAGTACCAGTCGTACCCAACGTAAACCCAGCTCCTAATGCTACATCACTACATACTGGTGTTAGTGGAATCACAATGCCCACTGGCTCCGGATCTACTTGAACTGTCACTGTGAAAGGATTACCCAAACAGCCCGCTCCCGAAGAAACTGGTACTATCGTATAAACCACATTGGCTGATGCTGAACCTATATTGTTCCAAGCGTCATCTGTCAACACCGTTGAAGATTGTCCATTGGCTACAGCCGGAGCTCCTGCACTCGCTGTGACACCTCCCGGAATAGTAATCGCGGTAATGTTATATCCATTGGCTGCATTCACTGCTGCTGATCCTCCCGTTGTGGTTAATGTAAAGCCTGCGCCCATCACCACATCGCTACAAATTGGTGTGACCGGTATCGTGTTACCCACTGGTTCCGGATCTACTTGTACTGTTACTGTAAATGGATCTCCCAAACATCCATCTG
>JBATLM010000114.1:0-36121 GCA_049289315.1 Cyclobacteriaceae bacterium | reverse complement strand
GGCTTACCGCCTTCAACCGATCTGTGGCCGACTCTTTCTCGAGAAGCGATAACATCACCATCTCTTTCAGGTCTGTAACCTCTCTGGTAAGTGAAGCCACATTATTTTGTTCCTGGGGTTTATTCATCCAGTAACCACCTGCAAAGCCCGCGATGATCAAAACCACACCCAACGCCAACCGGGGTCCAAGAACGCTCCACTCAGGCCACTGAAAGGAGAAGGTACGTTTACCTACTTTCCGTTGTTCTTCTTTCAGCATGGCGTAAAATTTACTGTCCACCTCCATTGACGGTTGCACATCCGGAGCAGCCATTACCTTATCATCCAGTTGTGATAAATTGCTAAGCGCTGTAAGTGGTACTATACCATCTTCAATCAAACGCTCCAACTCATGAATCTCAGCAGGGTCTGCCAGTCCTTCATTGTATTTTGCAATAAGCTCTTCTACACCTTTCTTTTCCATATCACATTTGTTTTTCTAATTTCTCGTACACACCCTTTAACTCTTGTAGTGCTCTGAAAACCTTTACTTTCACCGCTCCTTCAGTGCACCCTAATATCTCCCCTATCTCTTTGTATTTCTTTTCCTGGTATTTGCTCAACAATAGCACTTCTCTCTTTTCGGGCGAAAGCCTGTCCATGGCTAGGTTCAGCATCATGTGTTCCTCATCATGCTGCATTTCTTCTGCCTTGTTTTCCGAGTGACCTAGCTTATGTTCCCAATTCTCTACTGGATCTTTTCCCTTGATTTTATCCTTTCGATATTGGTCGTATCGTACGTTTCGCGCGATATGAAACAACCAGGTTTTGAATTCGCCATCTCCCTGCCCGTCCGAACCGTCCTCGGGCAGGCGGGCGCGAAAGAGATGTCGGTATTTCATCACCCGATAGAAAGTGTTTTGCACCAGGTCATCACTCAATTCCTGGTCCCTATTCATACCATAAAAGAAACCATACAACGGTCTTTTATAGCGTTCAAAAAGGAGTCCTAGCCTATCAAGGCCTCCATCTCGAACCTTTATCATCAATGCATTGTCAGAAAGGTTGTCCAAAATCAGAATACTCGGTTCATGCAGGGAAACCACTCCTTTGTGGAAAGGTTACACGGTTACCTAATAAAATTAATGATTAATCTTTAGGTGGGCCGAGAGGCCAAATAACTATGTTGGGGGTCTAAAAGCAGAAAAGGATCAGCTTGTGCCGATCCTTTCCATTTAAACTTCCAATTGCCTTAAGCGCTGCGCATTTCTGCCATCTTGTTACGCTCATTCTGCAGTTCTCTGGAGAGCTTCATCTGCTTATCCAGGGCTTTGCGCTTATAATTTTCAAATTCTTTACTTATCATGTTCTCCATTTCCATCTTCTCTTTGAGAGATTGGTAGATCATTTTCAGTCTGCCGGTGACAATACCAACAAGAAGGATCATCCCCAGGAATGCAAATCCAACCAGGCCAATAAAGAAGCCCTTACTGAAATCCATACCTAAAACTGAGATGTGCGTGGCCGCGTGCTCGACCTCTGCCATAGAATTTTCTTTCTGCTGTACCGCGGCCATGGCAGCATCAAGACTCATTTGAAGCTGTGCGGCCTCTGCTTTGGCTTCCGCCAAGTCGCTGTGTACTTTTTTTATTGAATCGGTCGTTAATTTCCACATTCCATCCAGGATATACTCCTTAATTACTTTATACTCATTGAAGGTTTCGGATTTATCCTTCATAACTACGTAACGTTCTTTGAGTGTTTTAGCATCTTTTTCCAATGCGTCTGATGCTTGCGTCTGCGCGATGGCTCCTAGGGAGCTCAGTAAAATGAAAATAGCGAGTGTAAATTTCATAGTTATAGGTTAATAATAATTGAGGGATGTCAAACCTAACTTTACATAATCGATTGTCATAGCCATTTAAAGTAAAGCCTCATATAAGTCGTCTAATTAAATATTCAATCGATGAATGATTTATAAGAGATCACCAACCGGTGGATTACTCGATGGATTAACTCCTTCTTTTAGTCATTCAGGCTTATTAAATATCAATTTGAACATTTATGAAGTCAATCATTTAGAATAGATTGATTATAAGTTAGTTAAGTAATGAAAGATCATTTATTGAACATTTTTACCTCTCAAGAGCTCCAGGGCCAAACGGTAATCACGCAGGGAAACCCAGCATATTAATAATGTCCTATCAACATTGAATTCCTGAGGAGCACCTCCTGCAGTAGGGATGCGATATTCAGTTGAGCTGTATTTTCACATTATGTCATCTTTGCCCAAATACGCAGCTGCGGCCTAGTCAGCTGACAAAATTTTCGTTGCCTCGTTATCCATCTTATGCTTAACTTGTTTTTCGAGTTAACCTAAAAACTGAAGTAACCATGTACGCTCGCCTGCTTATTGCATCACTCCTGCTCACACTCCCAGTAATCAATGCGCTCTCGCAACTGAAGACCGTTCCTGAAATTGAAAAGGCGACCCAAGGTGAATTTATAAAGGCAGTCACAGCCTTTCGGGCTGCACTTCAAATACCTAATGATGGACACTACCCAGAGCAAATAGATGCCAACGTCAGCTGGGCTACCAAAGCATTTGAAGACCGAGGTTTTAAAACCCAATTGATAAAAACACCCGGTGCTCCCCACGTGTATGCTGAGAAACAATTTGTAAAAAAAGGTAAAACCGTTCTCTTCTATCTACAGATAGATGGTCAACCCGTAGACACTTCTGCGTGGGATCAGGAAAGTCCTTTTAAAGCAGCCCTCAAGGAAGAGAAGAATGGCCAGTGGCAGGAAATCGACTGGAGTAACTTCAATGAGAATTTTAATCCCGACTGGCGCATCTATGCCCGCTCCGCTTCCGACTCGAAAGGACCGGCCATGTGTTTCCTTACTGCCCTTTCCATTCTTGAAAAGCATAAAGTAAAACCCAATTTCAATATCAAAGTGATCATGGACTTTCAGGAAGAGATGAGCTCACCTCAACTCGCGTGGGTAGTTCAAAACAATCAGGAGTTATTGAAATCGGATATGGTGCTGATCATGGATGGTACCAGACATGTATCTAATCTGCCCACACTGTGTTTTGGTGCAAGAGGAATTGCTACCGCTACATTAAAAGTGTATGGCCCTCGGAATGCCTTACACAGCGGACAATATGGCAACTATGCACCTAATCCAGTCTTTGCCATGTCTAAACTATTGGCAGGATTGAAAGACGACAATGGACGGGTAACACTTCCCGGATTCTACGATGGTATCGTATTGAGTGAAGTAGACAAGAAAGATTTGAACGACATTCCTGAAGACATGGATGAGATCAACGCTACGCTTGGAATTGCTCACCCCGATGCAGTGGGTGCTACTTATCAGGAGGCCATGCAATACCCCAGTCTTAATGTGAGAGGCATTCGCGCGGCATGGGTGGGTAAAGAAGTAAGAACCATTATACCAGAAGAAGCTATTGCCGAGATCGATATGAGGTTGGTAGTAGAGTCACCCGGAGAAAAGCTAGTGGGTTTGTTAAAACATTATGTAGAACAACAGGGCTTTCATTTGGTAGAAGGAGAACCCACAGATGAGGAAAGGAAGCAATACCCAAAACTGGCATCGCTGAGTTATAAGTTAGGCTCTGAACCTTTCCGCACCGACATCGATACGGAGTTGGGGCATTGGTTGTCTCGTGCTATGGAAAGGCTGTATGGTAATGATTTTGTAAAAATGAGAACTACAGGAGGATCTCAGCCCATAGCTCCTTTTATAAAAACGTTGAACATTCCTGCCGTGTCGGTTCGAATCCCCAATCCTGACAACAGCATTCACAGTCCTAACGAAAACATCCGTGTTGGTAATTTCTTTGAGGGTATTGAAACCATGGTGGGGGTATTGACGGAAAAATTATAAGTACTAACATCCAAAATGTATCAACTTAACATCCTTTCTTAGAAAACAACAAAACCAGTAACACCAGAACGATCTAATACCTTATTTAAAACAGGTGATGCATTTAAATTAAATTTAAAAACCTGGTTATCTGTTGAAAAGTAAAGATCATTAGTCGGTTGATCAACAAAAATTGCCTTTGCTTGACCATTATATAATACGATAGAAGCCTTGGTTTTAATATCAGTGCTTACAATTCGATTTTTCAAATCCGTCCAATAAACAGAATTGCCATCTTTAGAAAGCGTAATATCTAAAGGTCCGTCCATATCAAATAATAGATTCTTAGAAAATTCTGTTGGCATTGTCCCTTTATTTAAATCAGCCTCGAAAATTTTGTTTTCATTAAAATCGGTAAAATAAAGTGTATTGGTCTCCGTATTTAACGCCATTCCAGTACATTGACTGGTTACCCCTTCACCATCAAAAAGCAAAACAGGAACCTTATTCCCATCCATGCTTCCCATGTAAATTTTATAAAACGAACCTTCAGCCCAATAAATTCTATTTCGAGTTGGGTCCACAGCCATAGCTGTAACTACATGTTGGAGTTTATAAATTCTTTTATGATTACCAATATTGCCGTCAGCATACTCGTCAATCACTGCTGAATGCCCCAGAGACACATAAAGTTTGTTAGTAATTAAATCAAGTTGTATATCCTCTGGATTTCCACTAACACGATTGGCGGTCACAGCTTTTCCGTCAGGTGGCTCTACAGTAGTCCTTCCAATTGCAGTTGTGGATCCATCCACAAAAGTAAAATAGATATGCTTTTTGTTTTCTTTATCATTACAAGAAGATGCTATTATAAATAGCACCAAAAGCTGAATTCTAAACATCATATTTTCCTAAATTACTCATATTTTCAAATCAATTTATAACCTTCTAAGATTAAATCATGCCTCCATGGCAGAACATTCACAGTCCTAACGAAAACATCCGTGTTGGTAATTTCTTTGAGGGTATTGAAACCATGGTGGGGGTATTGACAGAGAAGTTGTAGGATTGGTATAAACTTCATGCCCAAATTTCAGTAATGGTTGCTGACCATCACATTAATGCCGACTCTATCCTATTCAGCATTACCATTAGCACAACTTCTTCGTAACTATGCACATCACCCCATTATTTTAATTCATGAAATGTCTTTGGGTAGTTACTTTTTGTCTTTTCACATCTACTATTTTTAGTCAGGAGCAACAGCAGGACACCACTAAGGTCTTGTCGGAGGTGGTTATCCGATCCTATGAATCTGATCGGCCCCTTCTTGAAGTACCTGCTTCCGTAGGGCTTGTATTAAATGCTGACCTGGCTCGTTTCAGTAACGCTTCTTTTGTTTCAGCAGTCAATACGCTTCCAGGAATCCGTATGGAAGAACGCTCACCGGGGAGTTACCGATTTTCTATTCGTGGCAGTTCATTGCGGTCACCCTTTGGCGTGCGCAATGTAAAGGTTTATTGGAACGAACTTCCTGTCACTGATGCAGGGGGAAATACTTACCTGAATCAATTTGATGCTAACGCTATTGATCAAATTGAAATCATCAAAGGTCCTGGCTCCAGTTTATATGGAGCTGGTACGGGGGGTGTTATACTATTGAAGTCGCCAGAACCTGAAATACAAAAAAAATTAAGTGGTGGATGGTTAGGTGGCAGCTATGGTCAAAAGAATTATCAAGTGGCACTGCAAACTGGCAAAGAGAGCAGTACTCATTACCTGGGCTATCAGCACCAACAATCCGAAGGTTACCGAGAACAAACTCGTATGGTTCGCGATCAATTGACGAGCACTCACCGGTTTGCTATTTCAGATCAAGAGCAATTGGAAGCCGCCATTTTCTACACCGATTTATACTATCAAACTCCTGGCGGTCTTACCCAAGCAGAATATGATGCTAACCCGCAACAGGCGCGTACAGGAAGTGCCTTCCAGCCGAGCGCAGTGGAGGCCAATGCCGGAGTTTCGCTCAAATCATTTTATTCAGGCGTCTCCAACCAATATCAGTTCTCTCCGCAAGTCCACAACCGTACAGGTGTTTTTGGAAACTTTGTGCAGTTCGAAAATTCTTCCGTCCGTAACTATGAACGCAGAAGTGAGCAGAATTTTGGAATACGATCAGTAACCGATTTTGCTTTCAATTGGGGTACCTGGCAAGCCAAACTTATTGGGGGTGGCGAGTTCATGAGTGGCTTCTCTCCAATAAAAAATTATCAAAACCTACAGGGGTTCCCAGGCGGGCTATTAAGTGACGATGAAGTTAAAACACTTCAATACAACGTATTTGGGCAAGGGGAATTCACTAAGGGAAACTGGATTCTTACTGGAGGCTTGAGTGTGAACTGGGTAGGATACCAATTACTGGCACTTTCCAACAATCCCGTGCAACAAGAGGAGGTTTCATACGACCCCATTGTGACTCCACGTATTGCCATATTGAAAAAAATCAACGATGCCTTTTCTGTTCACGGAAACCTAAGTTGGGGATTCGCACCACCTACTCTGGCTGAGGTAATACCCTCCAATGGAATTTTCAATACTTCCCTAAAGGAGGAGAAAGGAATGCAGGTTGAGATAGGGACACGAGGCTATTTCCTTAACAGGAAGTTTTTTGTGGACGCAGCAGTCTACCATTTTGCACTGGACCAAACGATAGTAGTACGCAGAGCGGATGATGGTGCCGATTATTTTGTGAATGCTGGCGCCACAGACCAGAATGGCATTGAACTACTGCTCCATTGGCAGCCCACAATCAATTCTTCTACTTTTTCCAACTTCAAATTATGGACAGGAGTAACAGTGAATGACTATGAATTTGTAGACTACATGAAGGGCAGCGACTTCTACGGTGGCAAGACCCTCACAGGTGTACCTGGTAGAATTCTAACTGGTGGGTTGGACATCGCACTTCAAAAAGGGTTTTACTGGCATCTCACCATGAACTACACTTCTTCAATGCCACTGGATGATGCGAATAGTGTGTACGCTAAATCCTATACCCTACTGGGAAGCAGACTGGGATATAAGTCATCTTTTATTGCAGGTATGCCGATCAATTTCTTTGTAGGTGGTGATAATTTACTAGACGAAACGTATAGCCTGGGTAATGATCTGAATGCTTTTGGAGGGCGTTATTTCAATGCCGCTGCCGGAAGAAATTACTATGCCGGAATTCAATTTGATTTGAGGCTTTGCTCGAACAGGTGATTACTCTTAAAAGCAAAAAACCCCTGTAGTCCCGATAGCTATCGGGATCAGGGGTTTTTAATTGTTTACGAAAGTGTTCATCTGATTTTACGTTTAGTGAAACTTAGTTCAGACAACTGAGCAGCCTGCGGGCTTTGTGAGCCAAACTCTACGCGCAAGTAGTTCTTCACTGCCAGTGCGTTGCTATGCAATGACCCAGCACCCTTATACAGTAAGGTGTCGCGATGGATACGTGCATTGGCAAGTGCTACTTTTGCGTTCGACCAAGACTCATTTAACCTCATCAGCCTTTCAGCCTCGTTTTTCAACGCAGCAGGTTGCAGCTCCGTAGCAGCGGTCGCATAGTCTGGAACCATCTCAATCAACTGTACCAATCGCATGAAGTTAAAAGCTTTCGCTACATAACTCTGCTGCGTCAGCGAACGATTGACAATAGCCTCCATCTCGTTGTCCTCACTGGGCACTGCCTCTCTGTTGGTACCTGCCTTTAGTCTTCCGGTGATCAGGCGGGAGTAATACCGAACATTGGCCAGCGTCTGCTCCGAGACTTGGGAAGCTTTCAAAGTACCAATGATCCGCCCGATAAGCAGGTCAAGGTGCTTGTAGGCTCTTGTCCTTTCGTTGGTAATACCACTTAAGGTATTCCGTTTTTGTGAAACATCCTGCAATGAACTTTGTACTGCTGTGAGTAAAGCTCTCATTGCTTTAAGCTGGAGGGTCTGGCGACCGGGGTTATACGTACCTCCGTACCCGGTGCATATTCCTACTAACCTAGAGTAGGCGTCTGCGTTTTTTACATGTGACATGACTTGTAAAAATTTAAATTGTTATACATACTGTTAATACGGAATTCCTTAACCAAAAGGTTTCATAATTCAGAAAAATCTTTTAAAATATTTTAATTTTTTTAAAGCACCCGAACGATCGACCAATCAGTGTCAAATCTTCAGTGGCAGGTCCTGAACTGACGGTGTCATTAGCAGAAGCTACGCGCTCAGGTCTTGGAGGTGCGGTGTCATCCGCGGAAGTTTCGGGGACAGGTTTTGTTTGTGCACAGTCAGTCGCAGCAAATACGCTGTCACCTTTTCTACTTTAACAGCTAGACGCTGAACCTGCGGTACCATGTCCTGATGCCACGCTACCCTCCGTTGAACCTGCGGACACATATCTTGGAGATGCGCTATCATTCAATGAGATGGCGGTTCCATATCCTGACGATTCCCTGTCATACGCCAAAAATGCAGTACCATGCCCCGACTATGCTCATACAGACGCCAGTTGACTATACCTTAATATCAGAAAAATATTACGCCTAAGCTGCATGGCAGTAAAAAGGCTGTAAATTTGATGTTTACAATTATCTGTTAACCTTTGGCTTTATGAAGGTGTACTTTCTACCTGAATCATGTTTAATCTTTAAATCACTGAAGCTTTCATTACTTCTAGTGTGTGCCTTCTGCATTATGCCTCAAGTTAGCTTTTCCCAAACAGGCCCTGGTGGAGTGGGTACAGCCAATGGCGCTTCTACCTTAAGGGCTTGGTGGAGAGGTGATGCCGGGGTTACCGAGGCGGCAGGCGTGGTGAGTGACTGGGGAGATCAATCCGGGTATGGAAATAACCTTTCCCAGGCAACTCCAGCGAACAGACCTACTACTGCTATCTCCGCTGCATTAAATAATAGATCAATAATTCGTTATACAGCTGCCAGTTCACAATTCTTCAATTCATCGTATTCCGGACCGGGTGTTGATAACATGACTTTGTTTGTAGTGGCAAACGGGACTGAATATCAGTCGCTAATAAGATTTCAAAACACAGCGGGAACATACGTGGTCTATCCATGGAATAGTGCTTCTAAGGTATTTATTGCCTCCAGTGACGGAGGTACAGGATCAGGTGTAGCCAGCGGGCTTGTAGCAAGCGTTAATAATATAGGTGGAGCCCGGTACAGAAGGAATACTACCAATGGCATGCAGACTTATCTGAATGGAGGGATCAATGCGCAACGCAATTCAGTTAATAATGTATTGCCCAGCCAAACCTTCTTTTCAGGAAAGTACAGTGGCGGCACCGAATACCCTAATGCCGATGTGGGTGAAATGATTGTTTATTACTCAGCGCTAAATGATGCACAAATGATCATCGTTCAAAACTACTTGGCTGCCAAGTTCAATGTCACCTTGAGTTCGAATGATTTGTATACAATGGATAACCCCGCTAATGGAAATTTCGATTTTGATGTCGCGGGTATTGGTAGAATAAATGCGACCAATCTTCATAATGATGCGCAGGGAACTGGCATAGTGCGTATCCTCAACCCTACTGGCTTAGGGGATAATGAGTTTTTATTATGGGGAAACAATGGCCTGGCACTTACTCCATTGGTTACCACTGATCTTCCATCGGGTGTAATATCAAAACTTTCCAGGGTATGGCGAGTGAGTGAAGTAAACGCCTCAAGCGCAGCTGTGGATGTTGGGGCCGTAGATGTTCGGTTTGACCTCACAGGATTGAGTAACATTACTGCAAATGATCTTCGACTCTTAGTCGATACAGATAATGATAATTCGTTTGCTGATGAAACACCTATAGCAGGAGCAACCAGCCTAGGTGCAAATGTTTATCAGTTTGCAGGAGTGACATCCATTACCAACGGTGTCCGCTTTACCTTGAGTACCGATATTGTCAACACCTTTTACTCTATTGCCAGTGGTGCATGGGAGGCCAACACTTCATGGAGCTTAAGTAGTGATGGCTCTTCAGGAGCATTGCCTGTGGGCACTTTTCCGGGCCGTGGAGACAATGTTGTTATCCGTACCGGACATACTATTACTGCAGATAATGTGGCAGACAATGGGTACCCGGGTGTGAGACCTGACGATCTTGCCCAAAGCAATATAGGGCCATTTAGCGCCTCCAACCTTCCCATGTTTTATCAAACTGGTGATATTAGAATAGAAGGTACCCTATCCATACCCGGCATTGAAGCGATGATTGGAGGCTATACAGAAATTGCAAGCGGAGGAACGCTCACTACCGGATCAAGTTTGGTAAACACCGGTTATCTGGAAGCCGCGAGTGGATCGGCACTAAGCACATTGGATGATTTTATATTAACAGGAAATAGTATCACAATTATCAATACCAACTCTACCTCCTCAGATGATATTATTATTGATCATACAGACGCCACCTTATGTGGTACGGGCTCTACTGTTCTACAAAACGGAGCAGGAAGTACAATTACCTTCTCCAACAGTGCCACTATCAGTCAGGTTTGTTCATCATTTACCATAAGCTGTACTGGCGCAGGTTGCGCAGGAACATTCCCTACTGTAGGAACAGGGTCTGTCATCTTAGGCAACACAGGCCCTGCTGGAATTGGGGCCACTGATGGAACCACCTCCTTGGTACTGTGGTTAGATGCCACGAGACTAAGTGGTGCCAATGATGCCACCATTACCTCATGGACGGACCAATCCGGATACAATTATAATTTTACAGTTGGGAATGGAGCTGTATTCAAAACCAATGCTGTCAACGGTTACTCAGTGCTTGATTTCAATGGTACCTCCCATTACTTTCAACGCGCCTATACGGCAGCAATAAACCCAGCAAACCTCTCCGTCTTCTCAGCCAATAACGTGACCAGTACTGGAGCCTATAAAACAGTGATCTCCAGCAGAAAAACGGGCCCGACTGGCGGTTACATGCTCTACAGTATTCCAACGAGTAACATTTGGACTTTCTGGAATGGCAACGGAGGGGGATGGGATGCACTCAATGCCACCAGCACAGCAGGAACATGGGCTTCACAGGCATTTACTTATAATGGCACAGCCAATAGCAAATCCCTCTCCATTCAAAATGGAGCTGCGGTAACTGCAACACCAACATTTGTATTCAACAACACAACGAATACCCGCATAGGCGCAGGACAAAATGAAGGAGGCCCCAATTTCTATTTCCGCGGTCGTATCGGTGAAGTGTTTATATACAGCAAAGTAACCAATGCTGCACAAGTGATACTCATCAACAATTACTTGTCCGCCAAATACAATTTCTCGCTTACGCTGAATGACGTGTATACCATGGACAATCCAGGTACAGACTTTGATCATGAGGTGGCTGGCGTGGGGCGGGCCTCCGATGGGTCCTTCCATAGAGATGCGAAGGGTACCGGTGTGGTTCGTATGTGGAATCCTAGCGACCTTGGCAATGGAGAATTTATGATGTGGGGACATAACAATGCTATTTACAATAGTTCTACCACGGCAGTGGGTACTGCTGTAGATGGCACCCTGATACAGGAGCGACTCAATAGAATATGGGCAGTGAGTGAGATTGGAGATGTAGGAAATGTTTCCGTTTCGTTTAATGTATCTACACTTACCTCTGGCGCTTTCCTAGGCTCTAATCTCCGCTTGCTTATCGACAGAGATGGAGATGGATTTGCTGACAATGATGTAACACCAATAGTGGGTTCTCTTTCTGGCAACAATGTAGTGTTCTCTGGAGTTAATTTTCAAACTGGTGACCGCTTCACTTTAGGGAATACCAACTCGAGTACCCCACTTCCTGTCACATTGGTATCATTCGTAGCCACTCCACAGCCTGGTGCAGTGAAGCTCGAATGGAAAACGGCAACGGAAATCAACAACGACTTCTTTGAAATCCAACGTTCAATAGATTCCGAACAGTGGATAGAGATTGACAAGATTAAAGGTGCCGGAAATTCCAACGACCCTATTCAATATCAGCACTACGACAACCAACCGATTCAAGGTCTATCCTATTATCGATTGAAGCAAACTGACTTTGACGGAAGTGTAGATTACTCCCCTATTGTAGCTGTGAACTATAAAGGAGTTACAGAGATAGAGATATTTCCTAACCCTTCTACGGGAGTGTTCACAATTCCTCAAATGCAGTTGACCACAGAACATGTTCAGGTATATAATAACCTAGGGCAAAAGGTTGAATTTACTATTAACACAGACAGCGACACTCAAATTTCGCTGGCCAACCAGCCGTCCGGAGTATACCTGGTTAGAATATTTGACGGGCAGCGTCTGCATACTATCCGATTGGTGAAGAATTAGTAGTTAACTACATAAAAATTATCGCACCCCTAATTAATCATTACCCCACCCGGAGTTACATTTAAAACTTCATCATAAGGTCAAAAGTCGCTCATGTATTTTAATTAGCACCTAAAGATAAGACTTTACTAGTTTTGATGCCGACATGAAAATAGGTTTACTCTCTGACACCCACGGCTATCTCGATCCTAAAATATTGGAGTACTTCAAAGAAGTAGATGAAATCTGGCATGCTGGTGATATTGGTGATATCGCTGTAATAGAAGCATTGGAAAAGTTTAAGACGGTACGTGCTGTGTATGGCAATATCGACAGTGCCTCTGTGTACAATCGGTTTCCGGAAGACTGGATGTTTACCTGCGAAGGAGTTGAGGTGTGGATTACTCATATTGGCGGTGCACCTCCCCGCTACAATGACAGAATTAAAAAGCAACTAAATCGCCACCCTCCTGACCTTTTCATTTGTGGTCACTCCCATATTATGAAAGCACAACGCGATTCCAAGTTTGATAATATGCTCTATCTCAATCCTGGAGCAGCAGGAAATCATGGGTTTCATCACATTAAAACTATTGTAAGGTTTGAGTTGATAGATGCTCAGATCAAAAACATGCAGGTGATTGAGCTGGGGAAGAGGGGAAGTATAATAAGTTAGCGGTAGGGCTTAAACTAAAAAAGTCAACCCAAGGGCTGACTTTTTCTATAGTCTCTGAATTCAATTACTTCTTCGCCTTGAATTCTTCTTTTATCTTTTCAACATCAACAGACTTCATCACAGGCTTGAAATTCTGAACTTTCAAATCGGTTCTTCTGCGAGAAGACTCTGCTCTGTCTCTTCTGGACTTTCTTTTCAATCTTGTTACTCCCATGACGGTAATTTTTTAATGTGATTCCCTGCTATAAGTGCACGAGGTCGCAAAAATAGCAGAATCTATCAATCTTAAAAAATAATTTTAAGCTAATCCAGCTTATAAATCATGTAAATAACCCCGATCATGGTTAGTTTTGGCCTTAGCACATGGAAAAACCGACTCTACCGAAAGGAACACGCGACTTTGGGCCGGCCGTAATGGCGAGGCGCCAATTCATATTAAACACCATAAAAGGGGTATTTCAGAAGTATGGCTTCCAGCAACTGGAGACTCCAGCCATGGAAAACCTCTCCACCCTCACGGGTAAATATGGAGAAGAGGGCGATCAACTTCTCTTTAAGGTGCTTAATTCCGGTGATTACCTAAAAACCGCTGATCCAGAGAAATTAAAGACCAAAGACTCAAAAGGGCTCACTTTCGATATCTCAGAAAAAGGACTCAAATACGATCTCACTGTTCCATTTGCCCGCTTCGTGGTCATGAACCGCCATGAGGTTACTTTTCCTTTCAAGCGTTTTCAGATACAACCGGTGTGGCGTGCCGACCGCCCTCAAAAAGGAAGGTACCGTGAATTTTACCAATGCGATGCCGATGTTATCGGAACTGACTCCTTGCTTTGCGAAGCTGAAATTATATTGATGATCAAGGAGGTGTGCAAAGGATTAGGCATTGATGATTTCTCGATCAAAGTAAACCACAGGGGCATACTTACCGGTTTGGCAGAAATTGCTGAAGCCAAGGGAAATGAGTCCTCTTTGTTTGTAGCTATCGATAAGCTGGATAAGATTGGTGAAGAAAAGGTAAAGGAAGAATTGAGCAGCAAAGGATTTTCCACGGACAGCATAAAGCGCATTTTTGAGATCCTTAATTTCAAGGGCTCCAATCTGGAGAAAATAGAATTACTTCACACTCGTTTGGAGCAATCCGAAAAAGGAACGAAGGGTGTTCAGGATATAAAACACATCATTGAGTTCCTTTCCAAATTTGACCTCGCAGCCGATTCATTTGAATTGGACATTGCGTTGGCAAGAGGACTAAGTTATTACACCGGTGCCATCTTTGAAGTAAAGATCAACAATGTGGCCATTGGTAGTGTGAGCGGTGGTGGTCGCTATGATAATCTTACTGGGGTATTTGGGTTGGAGGGTGTTTCTGGAGTAGGGTTTTCTTTTGGTGTGGATAGGCTATACGATGCCATGGATGAACTGAACTTGTTCCCAGAAGACACGGAAGAGTCATCTAAAGTATTGATTGCTCACTTTGACGAAGAGGCCATGATTTATGGACTGAATGCGCTGAAAGCATTAAGACAAGAAGGTGTTGCCGCAGAGATTTACCCTGACATCAGCAAGCTTAAAAAGCAGTTGGACTATGCCAATAAGAAAAAGATTCCTTATGTTGTTGTTATTGGTTCCGATGAAATAAAAAGCGGAGACCTTACATTTAAGAACATGAAAACCGGTGAGCAACAGCGCCTGACGCTGGAGGAGATACTAATCCAATTCTGATTTGAGCAAGATGCATTCCATCTCTACAAAAAAACTAACCCTCTCTGAGGTTGGTGATATACTAAATGGACAAATCAATCTATCAAAAGAAGCAATATCAAAAATTACCATCTGCCGCGACTACCTAGATAAAAAAGTGAGTGAATCTGCCACTCCAGTTTATGGTATCAATACCGGCTTTGGATCCCTTTATAGTAAAAACATTCCTGCAGCAGAACTCGGTAAGCTTCAGAAAAACTTGGTGATGTCGCACGCGTGTGGCACAGGACCAGAGGTGCCCTCAGAAATAGTGCATCTCATGCTCTTTTTAAAAGTGCAGTCATTAGCCTATGGATATTCTGGTGTGCAGCTCGAAACCGTTGAGCACCTTATCTCTTTATATAACAATCGCGCCCTACCCGTAATCTATGAAATGGGTTCATTGGGTGCTTCTGGTGATCTGGCTCCTTTGGCACATCTCACCCTTCCTTTAATTGGAATGGGTGAAGCGTATTATAATAACCAACGCTATACGGGTGGCGACCTCTTAAAAGCACTGGGCTTATCCCCTATTGAGTTCAAAGCCAAGGAAGGATTGGCCTTGTTGAATGGCACACAATTTATGAGTGCCTATGGAGTGTGGTCCACACTCCATGCACAACGTTTGTTGAAGCTTGCCAATCTTATTGGCGCATTATCTCTGGATAGTTTTGATGGTCGCATTGAACCGTTTGATGAATTAGTACATGCCATCCGACCGCATAAAGGGCAGGTAAATGTAGCCCAGGATGTAAAGAGAATATTAGCAGGTAGTGGTATTCTTACCCAATCAAAGAAACATGTGCAGGATCCTTATTCATTCCGGTGCATCCCTCAGGTTCATGGTGCTACAGATGATGTGATCCATTACGTGGCACAAACTTTCCTAACAGAAATTAATAGTGTAACGGATAACCCTAACTGTTTTCCGGAAGAGGATAAAATCATTTCAGCAGGCAACTTTCATGGGCAACCACTGGCCCTTGCCATGGACTTTTTAGCCATCGGGCTAGCTGAATTGGGAAGCATATCAGAAAGAAGAACCTACCAGTTGATTTCAGGATCTCGTGAGTTGCCTAATTACCTTGTAGCCAATCCCGGTATCAATTCAGGATTGATGATTCCACAATATACAGCCGCTTCTCTGGTGAGCCAGAACAAACAACTGAGCACACCAGCTTCTATAGATTCCATTGTCTCTTCTAACGGGCAAGAGGATCATGTAAGCATGGGAGCCAATGCGGCTACCAAATTATACCGTGTTGTCAATAACCTTTATTCCATATTGGCGATTGAACTGATCACTGCCGCTCAGGCGCTCGAATTTAGAAGACCACTCAAAACCTCGCCCATTTTGGAGGAATTAGTCGATACTTTCCGAGCTACTGTTCCGTTTATAGAAACAGACCGGTTACTTCACAATGATATGGTGAAGGCGGAAAAATTTCTCAAGGAATTTAACCTCAACAAGTGAAGCTGAAGTTTGCACTCATCGCTGGAGCGCTTTTCTGGGTAAGTGTTGCTATGGCGCAACCCTATACCAGTACGCTGGGGCGGTTTCAAGTGGATCAGATCAAAGGTTGTGCTCCTTTAACTGTAACGTTAACGAACCTACTTGCTGGCAATTGTAATGGAGCCAATCCATGCTCAATGGATTATCAAGGTAATGGGCAGCAAACACTCAATCTCTTTACTTTTCAATACAACACGCCCGGTGTTTACAATCTTCAAGTACTGTATCAAGGGCAGGGAGCTGACAACATTACCATTACTGTAACTGAAAATATTCAACCCAATTTTGAAATCTATTCCTGTGCCAATTCAGATGTTACAATCAAAGTATTAGAACAAAGCTATCAGCAATTAGTGATTGACTTTAATGATGGAGGCCCTGAAGTTTTTATTCCTAGCGGCAACAATGCTACTGCCTATAATGATTACGCTACTCCTGGCAATAAAACCATTGCCGTAAGGGGCCTTAACATTAGTTCAGCAGACAATTGCGATTCTAAAGTGCAAACCTTTAATGCACTTCCTTCTTTGCCAGCACCTTCTATCAACAAACTGACAACACTGGACAAAGCACGCCTGCAACTAGATTTCAGTACGCAACCCCATATTCAATATCGACTTGAGATTGCTGTGAATAGTGCGGGGCCTTTTCAACAATTGGCCACCTTGTATGAACCCTCTACTTATACTACCAGTGGCCTGAATGCGGAAGTCAATTATTATTGCTTCCGGCTCAATGCTTACGATGTTTGCAATGGATTCAACACGTACTCTAATGTAGTATGTAGTTCCAAGTTTAACCTTAACATACAAAGTGGTATTAATCAACTCACCTGGGCTACTGCCAATACTGGTATACAAAGCACTGAGGTGGAAAGGGATGATGCTACACACACTGTTATTCCCGGTGCCCCTACCAGTTTTAATGATATTGATATTGAGTGCAAGACCAACTACTGCTACCGAATCATCAATCGATATGCAGGTGGGGTAAGAAGTGAGTCGTTGCAGTTTTGTGGAGAGTCTTTCAGAATTGAAAATCCACCTGCAATAACTAATGCGAGCAGTACAGTTACCCCGCAGGGACTCAATATTGAATGGATTCAAGACACCGGAAGTGCCCCCACCAGCTATGACATTCTAATCGCCAACGATGGAAAAACATTTACCAATCTTGGCACCTCCTCTACCACTAAGTTTACCCATCAGGGTTATTTATCACAAAGTAGTTTCACCTATCGCATCGACTACACAGATGAGTGTGATAATAAAAGTCCGGAAGGAATTGTCATTAACCCCATACGAATGTCAGGCACCATGGATAATAACATCGTTACCCTAAGCTGGACGGAGTATGAAGGATGGGCCAACGGAGTAAGTGAATACATCATTGATAAATTTGATTTACAGGGTAAGTTATATCGATCCATTAGTGCGGGTATTAGCACCACCTTTGTTGACGATGAAGCTGATCCCGATCATCAGTTTGTCACCTACCGCATTAGGGCCGTGGCCAATCAAAGTGGAGTCTCTGCTTCGACTTCCAATTCAATGAATTTTATCAAAGACTCAAAAATCTTCTTCCCCACTGCCTTCAGTCCCAACGGGGATCAATTGAATGATCAATTTTTTGTATCCGGTCAGTTTATAGTAAAAATGGAATTGTCCATTTTTAATCGTTGGGGAGAACTTCTCTTTACCACTAACAAAAAAGATGTGACCTGGGATGGCACCTTCAATGGAAAACCTGTAGCAGAAGATGCCTATGTGTGGTCGGCTGAGGTGACTGACCTGGCGGGACGTACTTACAAAGAATCAGGAACGGTAGCGCTCCTAAGGAGGAAACGGTGATCTGAGGGTCGCTATATGAAGAAGTCTGTATTTACGGGCCTCTGCTAATCATATTCTGCGACCCGTAAAAAATTATCCTAAATTTGCATTTCAATAAACAGAACAAGCGATGCTGGACATGATGAAAATGATGGGCAAAATGAAAGAGGTGCAGGCCCGCATGAAAGAAGCACAGGAAAATCTCGTACATGTAAAAGCTACAGGTGAATCTGGAGGCGGAATGGTGAAGGCTACAGTGAACGGAAAAAAACAATTGATCGATTTGGATATTGATCCTACCATCTTGAAAGCAGACGATAAAGTTCTTATTCAAGATCTTTCCATAGCCGCTATCAACAAAGCAATGGAAGAGGTGGATATACTGGCAAAGGAAGAGATAAAGAAAAGTACTGAAGGATTGATTCCGAATATACCAGGAATGGACCTTAGCAATTTCATGGGATGAGCCGTGTTGCCGTTGTCATTCTCAATTACAATGGCAAAGAGCTACTTGAAAAGTTTCTCCCTTCTGTAATTGAATTTAGTGGAGATGCGGAAATTGTAGTAGCCGACAACAACTCTACAGATGGGTCGAAGGAGTTCGTACAACATACCTATCCACAAGTAACATTAATTTCTATTTCCTCCAACCTCGGCTTCTGCGGAGGATACAACTTCGCACTTAAGCAGGTTCAGGCCGAATACTATGTGCTACTCAACTCAGATGTAGAAGTAACCCCCAACTGGCTAGCGCCAATTATTACCCTTTTGGATAATGACAAAAGCATAGCGGCAGCACAGCCCAAGATTTTGTCCCACAGTGAGCAACATTTGTTTGAATATGCAGGAGCTGGTGGCGGATTTATCGATGCGCTAGGGTACCCTTTTTGTCGTGGGCGGATTTTTGATACCGTGGAAGAAGACGAAGGACAATACAATGACACCGTTCCCATATTTTGGGCCACAGGTGCCTGCATGGTAGTTCGTGCCGAGCTTTACCATTCGATGGGTGGACTTGATGAGACTTTTTTTGCCCATATGGAAGAAATAGACCTCTGTTGGAGGTTGAACAGGGCCGGACATAAAATGATGTATTGTGGAAGCAGCACTGTTTACCATGTAGGTGGGGCAACGCTTAACAAATCCAACCCAAGAAAAACCTACTATAATTTTAGAAATGGGATTATTCTGCTGATTAAGAACCTGAGTCTTGGGCGGTTATTATATAAATTGCCACTAAGAATGGGGCTAGATTGGGTAGCTGCCTTAAAATTCCTGCTTACGGGTAGTGGTATGGATTTTCTGGCAGTGATGAGGGCCCACTTTTACATCTTTACCCATTTCTTCGGGCTTTTTGCCAAAAGATCCTCTGAGCTTTCTTATCAGGCGAATCAAATGTATAAAGGGTCAATCGTTGTCGATTACTACCTGAAAAGCAAGCGCAAGTTCAGCGATCTGGGCTTTAGTAGTCCCAAATAGTGCTTCTCCTTCTCAAATGCCTTCTGATATTCATGACAAAAGCAAGTACGAGATAGATAATAACAGGGGAGCCAAGGGTAAGAAAAGAGACATAAATAAAGAACAGCCTGATGCTAGAAGTGGCAATACCAAGCTTCTCGCCCAATCGTGTGCACACACCAAAGGCATATTTCTCAAAAAAATGTTGGATTCGTTTTATCAATTCACTCATTATATTACCTCAATTTTAAGAAACCAAACCATTTACCTGAGTAAACGTCCATTTATCGACATTAAAAACATCCCACAAATATAAGCGGTTAAAACCCTACTCTAAGGGCCAAAATCTTATTTTTTTGAGTATAATTGCAAAAAAATACCGATAAGCATTACCTTTGCAATTCGCTTAAAAAACTTTAAACAAAAATCCATGAGAAAATTTGTGTACGCATTCCTGATCATCGGAACGGCAACCTTTACAGGGTGTACGCTTCCTAGTATGATCAAGATGTCTAAGGAACAAAATTTAACTGTTACTCCTAACCCTCTTGAAGTTCATAAGGATACCGTTAGCTATGAAATGGCAGCCAACCTACCTGTCAAAATGTTGAAAAAAGGCACCGCCTACAACCTGAACTCCTTCTATAAGTATGGTGACAGTGAGGTTGCAATGGATCCTATCTCTTTTAAGGCTGAAGATTATCCAAACGCCAAGACAGAAGAGCCTAAAGTGACTAAATCCTATTCTTTCGCCTACCAACCAGCTTATAAGACTGGAACGTTAGAAGTAGAAGGTGTAGCTGTAAAAGGTGCTAAGACCAAAACTACGCCTCGCTTGGCTGTAGCTACTGGTATCATCACTACATCCAAATTGGTTCAAAACTCTTACTATGCAGCTTTTGCCAACCACGGATATAACAACCAGGAAGAAATCATCCCTGTTATTATCCCTGATTTCAATTTCCAGCAAGGAAGATCAGTACTTCGTACTACTGAAACCAGAAGTGACAAAGGAAAGCAATTGGATGCTTTCATCGCCTCTAAAAATATTACAAGAACTGTAACGATAACAGGTACTCACTCACCAGAAGGTGCTGAGCGTATCAACTCACGCTTATCTCAGGATCGTGCTACTGCTATCGAAAAGTACTATCGCGCGCAGATGAAGAAGTATGACTACGCTGGAATGGCTGATTCTATCAACTTTATTCTTAAGCCAGTAGTTGAAGACTGGGCTGGATTCAAAACAGCTTTGGCTGCTTATGATGGCATCACATCTGATGAGAAATCTGCTTATTTGAGCATCGTGAATAGCGGTGGAACTTTCGTAGATCAGGAGAGACAATTGAGAAAACTTCCTACTTACCGCAAAGTATTTAAGGATGTATATCCTGGCTTGAGAGCAGCTAAAACTGAGATTCTTACTATCAAAGACAAGAAGACAGATGCTGAAATCTCTGTATTGGCTAAGCAAATCACTCAAGGTCAAATGAAAGCTGATACACTTTCTTTCGCAGAAATGATGTATGCAGCAACCCTTACTCCTTCTCTTGATGAGAAAGCAGCCATCTACACAGCTGCTACTAAAAAAGGAAGCAACTGGAATGCACACAACAACTTAGGAGCTGTTTACATTGCTATGGCAATTGCAGACAATTCTAAACTTGCTGATATGACTAGCAAAGCTGCTGCTCAATTAGAGATTGCTGCAAGATTGAAAGAAACTCCTGAGGTTCACGCTAACCTTGCTTCTGTTTCTTTAATGCAAGGCAATCCTTACAAGGCTGCAAGCCACGCTTCTAAAGCATTGAACGGTGCTAGCGGAGACGTTTCTCGCGGTGTAAACGGTGTGAAAGGTGCTTGCGAAATCTATATGGCTAAGTACTCTGACGCTGTGCGTTCTGAGTCTTCAGCTTTGGATACAGACGTTAACTTATTCAACAAAGGTCTTGCTCAGTTATTGAACAAAGACTTCTCTAATGCTTCTACTTCATTTGCAGAAGCTTCTAGAAAGAACAGTAACATGGCCATTGCCCACTACGGAGCAGCTGTTGCAGCCGCTCGTTCTGGAAATGCTGATGGTGTTGCCGCCAGCCTTACCAGCGCAGTGAAGATTGACCCAAGCTTGAAAGACAAAGCTTTGACCGATCTTGAATTCGCAGCATTCTCTACTACTGATGCGTTTAGAAACGCATTGAAGTAATTGATACATAATTTCTAAAAAAACCCTTCCTGTTCTTCAGGGAGGGTTTTTTTGTTTTCTGCCATTGGTAGAAAAAACGAACATTCCCTTTATCCAATTACTCCGTATTGACTATTTTTACGCTATCCTGTCACAGTGCCGGATTAACTTACTTTTAAGCATCATGAGAGAAATTCAGTTTAGAGAAGCCCTTCGCGAAGCAATGAATGAAGAAATGAGAAGAGACAAAGATGTCTTTCTGATGGGTGAAGAGGTGGCTGAATACAACGGAGCTTATAAAGTAAGTCAAGGTATGTTGGACGAATTTGGCCCTGAGCGAGTAGTGGATACGCCTATTGCCGAGTTGGGTTTTACTGGTATAGGCGTAGGTGCAGCCATGAACGGAACTCGCCCTATCATTGAATTCATGACATTTAACTTTTCGTTAGTTGCCATAGATCAGATAATTAACGCTGCCGCCAAAATGATGTCTATGTCGGGTGGTCAGTTTAATATTCCTATAGTTTTTAGAGGACCTACTGGTAATGCTGGGATGCTTAGCTCACAACATTCTCAAAATTTTGAAAGTTGGTATGCCAATTGCCCTGGTTTAAAAGTGGTGATACCTTCTAATCCCTACGATGCAAAAGGACTGCTTAAGTCAGCCATTCGCGATGATGATCCTGTTATTTTTATGGAATCGGAATTGATGTATGGCGATAAGGGTGAAGTACCGGAAGAAGAATACTTGATTCCTATTGGATCAGCAAAAGTAGTAAGGGAAGGTTCAGATGTGACTATTGTCTCTTTCGGTAAGTTTATGAAAGTGGCAATAAGCACTGCAGAGGAGCTTCAAAAGGAGGATATATCTGCAGAAGTCATTGACCTTAGGTCTGTTCGCCCTATTGACTATAATACCGTTGTAGAATCTGTAAAAAAGACAAACAGATTGGTGATTATAGAAGAGGCATGGCCATTGGCTGCTATCTCATCAGAGATTACCTACCATATTCAGAAACATGCTTTTGATTATCTGGATGCTCCCATCCATAGAATCAACAACCTGGATGTACCTCTACCTTATGCGCCTACTTTGATAGACGTTATTCTTCCCAATGTGGAAAGAAGCGTACGTGCAGTAAAAGCTGTTTTGTATAGAGATTAATTACCCGTGGTGGTAAGTAAGTAGCAGCCTCCAGGCAGATTCTACTTTGCCCTCATTTAATAATTTTTGAGCTTGTATATGGATCTCATTGGCTCCGGCATACTCTATTATCTCATCCAGAGAGCCTTTTGCCGGTAGCATCTCTACGTTACCAAGAATTCCTAGATCATTACCAGTCAATACCCTACTATTTCTAATAGGTGATGGGATTTGATCTACGCCTATACCCTTTGTAGTTAAAGGCTTAGGGACAGTAAAGAGGGCATCTCCATTCGCTCTACAGTAATAATCCCCTCCCATTCTGGCTACTGCATCCAATTTCATAGGATCAATTCTACCTTCTTCATCAAGTACTTCTTCTTTGATGTGCGCCAATAACACCTCGCATATCACAAGGTTGCCAGCACCTCCATTGGGTCCAAGTGAAATTACGTCATTCACCTTACACTCGAATGAAACTGGCGACTCACCTACTCTCGGAGGTTTTACCTTTTCCGAAGCAACAGGTGTAAGCCCTGATTTGATAAATTCATTTACCCCTTTGTCATATTCGGTACTGGATAGAGATGCCTGCTGCACCATATCGTAATTCACGATATTGATCACCACCTCCGGCACTTCCAGCACATTGTCATACGTATGCTTGGTGGTGTTGTCTCTTCCTCTTCGAGAAGGAGAGAAAACCATAATCGGTGGGTTAGCACTAAAGACGTTGAAGAAGCTAAAGGGGCTTAAGTTGATGTTACCCTCTTTATCAATTGTACTGGCGAATGCAATTGGCCTAGGGGCGACTGCACCCAGTAGATAGCCATGCATTTTAGGAACTGATACTTCTTTCGGATCGATAGTCAACATACTTGTTCTTTATACTGATGGTAAAATTTTCCCTGAGCAATCTCCAAATCCTATTCTTACGCCATCCTTCTCGGCAGCTCCCCTTAGTGTTACTGTATCACCATCTTCAATAAATTTCCTTTCTGAGCCGTCATTTAGTTTAACCGGGTCTTTCCCATTCCAAGTAATTTCCAACATAGAGCCGTACGATCCTTTTTCTGGGCCACTGATAGTACCAGAACCATACATATCTCCTACTTGCAGGTTACATCCATTGACGGTATGATGTGCCAATTGCTGACTCATATTCCAATACATGTATTTAAAGTTTGACTTCGAGATCACGGTTTCATTCTTTCCCTCTCCAAATACCACTTCCAGTCCAATGTCATAATTTTTCTTTCCTTCATAAGTCAGATAAGGCAGTACTTTCGGATTTTGCTTCGGTCCATCTACCCGAAAAGGTTCCAAGGCATCCATAGTAACAATCCATGGAGAAATCGTGGACGCAAAGTTTTTAGCTAAGAACGGTCCAAGCGGTACATACTCCCACGTTTGCATATCTCTAGCAGACCAATCATTGAAGAGCACCATCCCAAAAATATTATCTTCGGCATCTTTTGTGGAAACAGAAGAGCCCAGCAATGTATTCGTACAAGTGATGAATGCCATCTCCAATTCGAAGTCGAGTTTTTTACAAGGACTAAAAACAGGCGCATCTGAGTCTGGTGGTTTTATTTGTCCTTTGGGTCGATGGATGGATGTACCCGATACCACAATGGATGACGCTCGACCATGATACCCTACTGGCAAATGTTTCCAATTGGGTAGCAGTGCATTTTTAGGATCACGGAACATGGTGCCTACATTGGTTGCATGCTCTTCACTACTATAAAAATCCGTATAGTTCGGAACCAGGATAGGCATCCTCATTTCCACTTCCTCCATCGGAATCAAGGCCTGTTCGCGGGCCGCCACATTCTTCTGCAACTCATCATTATCACTTCGGAGTAACTCTGAGATACGCTCTCTTACCTCTCCGCATTTCTTTCTTCCTAGTCCTATAAAAGGGTTGAGATATTCTTGATTAAAAATTCCAGGTGGTAAACCAAGGCCATCAAAAAAACCTTTTTCATATAAGTATACTAAGTCAAGCACATGATTACCAATGGCAACACCTGCTACTGCGGCCAGATTGCGTGTTTTGAATATCCCAAAAGGCAGGTTTTGAATGGGAAAGTCAGACCCAGTGGGTACTTCTACCCAACTTTTTAGTTTTGGATTATTTGCTTTGCTCATTTGCTCTTGTTTTCATCAAAACTAACTTACTATTTGTATGATTCTTAATCACTTCTACTTTTTATTACCTTGATGGGTGCATAAAGAATTATCTATACCCGATGACTTCCAAAAGATAATAAAAGACCTTCTGGGAAACGAGTCAGACTCATTTTATGAGTCGCTGCTTACTACTTCACCACCTGCTGTTCGTCTCAATCCAAATAAAGATTTCCGTCTTTCAAACACAAGCAATATACCCTGGACACAGTACGGAAAATACTTGAAAGAAAGGCCTATATATACATTAGACCCTGCGCTACATGCTGGAGCCTATTATGTGCAGGAGCCCAGTTCAATGTTTCTCGAACAAGCAGTAACAAGCGCTGTAGACTTAGAGCAACCATTGACAGTATTAGACTTGTGCGCAGCACCAGGGGGGAAATCTACACACCTCCTTTCGCTACTTCATCCCGATAGTTTATTAGTAAGCAATGAAACCATTCGATCACGAGCCACTATCCTTTCAGAAAATATTCAAAAGTGGGGATACCCCAATGTGATTGTCACTAACAATGACCCTTCCCACTTCTCCAAACTGCAAGGATTATTTGATTTAATTGTGGTTGATGCTCCCTGTTCAGGTGAAGGCTTGTTCAGAAAAGATAATGAAGCACTGGACGAATGGTCTCCTGCCAATGTAGACTTATGCGCAATGAGACAAAGAAGAATTTTGAAAGATGTATGGCCAGCTCTGAAGCAAGGTGGTATACTTATTTTTAGTACTTGTACTTACAATACCCAGGAGGATGAAGAAACGATGGAATGGCTGAGCCAAACTGGGGACTGTGAGTTCCTGACCATTCCCATTGAGGAAGACTGGGGCATTGTTGAAACAACATTGAAGGATACAGTAGGCTATCGTTTCTATCCCCATAAAGTAAGAGGGGAAGGTTTTTTTCTTTCTGCTGTCCGCAAGAAAGAACCAGAAAAATCTCTGCGAATGCACACCAAGCATTTTTTAGGTGACAAGTGTAAGAATGAAGAAATACAATCATGGATGAAAGACTCAACGCCATTCAAGTATACTGTAGACAAAGGCGTGATAAAAGCTGTTCCAGAAGCAAACTATGATCTAATCACATTCCTATCTGATAGGTTGAACGTTACACATTTTGGTATATCGCTCGCATCAGACAAACACGGTAAATTAGTGCCAGAGCACAGTGCAGCATTGGCAACACATCTTCATAAAGATAATTTTATTCAAATAGAGCTCTCTCTTGAACAGGCCATCAACTATCTGCGCAAAGAGTCAATTGAAATTGATTCAAAAGAAAAGGGATTCGCATTATTGATTTATGAAGGAAATGCATTAGGGTGGGCCAACTTATTACCCAACCGGATGAACAACCTCTATCCTTCCAATTGGAGAATTAGAATGAAACCCAATTAGTAAGCCAGCACTGCTTCAATTATTCCATCTGGCAATGCAACTCCACTGAAAAATATTCCTACGCAAAAAACTTTTTCATAATAGTTGGCTTTCTGAATCGCCAACGGCAAAGAACTTACAGATAATACTGTAAACGAGAGTGAAAAGATCAGAATCATTGTGGCCACCATCCAGGTAGCAGGATAAATCAGAATTAAACCCATTGCAATCAATGAGATCAGTGCACTCATATTGAAAGACTGCTGAAGACCATACTGACTCACCTTGGCACTGACGGGAAGAGATACAATAGCAGATAACACAAGTACTAAAACCAAAATAATATTCCCTTCCATTCCATTAAGCAAGGCTCCGAGACTTTGCTCAAGTATGTCAGGGAAGATATTGAATAAAATTGTGGTGGTTAAACCCAATACAATACCCATTAAAAAAATGGATCGATACTGAGAGCGTTGAGTATCGAGTTGAAACGACACCATCGGTTTGGCCTCATTGCCTCCAGTCTGTTTGAATAAACCCAGAGAATTTTTGCGCAAGGCATAACCACTTAAGAAAGTAACAATTCCCCCTGCCATAAAAGTAACTGGAGCGCCTAGGTAGTCAATAATGTCAACGATAACCGGTTCCAAAGAATAAATCAAGTTGGCCACGATAGTCAAGACCGCCATCGCTTTTGGCAGCTTCTCTACCGGGGTGAACAATTCCAATGTGGAAAGCGCAGGGCTTGTAAATATGCTCATAGCTACCAACCAGGCTACAATAAGAATTGGTAACATCCATTTGAAGACTTCGCCCGGGTTACTAAACAAAGTAAATGCTACCGCCATAAATATCATGGCTGCAAAACTTATCCCTGAACTGATAATCGGAAGCCTGTGACCATTTCTAAAACGAAACTTATCGCCCAATTTCCCGGCATAAATTGGGGTTATTAATAGTATGAAGCCTTGAACCACATACAATAAAAAGCTGAAGTCAGTAAACTGAAACTGTGTAAGGAGCTTTGGTTGATAATTTTCGTAGGCAATCCATCCTATAATTATAGATCCATAAAGGGAAGCAAGACTCCATAATTGCTTCCATTGAATATTTTCCAGTTCAAGGGTTTCGGAAGATTCTGTATTCATAGTATTTGACTAGTGACATTTGAATATACGTAGTTGTTGGCAAATCTGGATTTCGAGGCGAATACTCCTTCAAATCGGGCCAAGTTTCATATTTTTGCAGCTTAATTAACTGCCATTTCCTGAATGTCACTCTCGACCAAATACGATCCAACCTCTGTAGAAGATAAGTGGTACACCTATTGGAATGAAAACGATTTATTCCACGCTAAGCCAGACCCTAACAAAGAACCCTACTCTATAGTCATCCCCCCTCCCAATGTCACTGGTGTACTCCATATGGGGCATATGCTTAATAATACCATTCAGGACGTGCTCATTCGCAAGGCACGAATGGAAGGCAAGGCAGCATGCTGGGTGCCTGGGACAGATCACGCCTCAATTGCCACAGAGGCTAAGGTAGTAGCCATGCTTCGCGAGCAGGGCATCAAAAAATCGGACTTAAGCAGAGAAGACTTTTTGAAGCATGCTTGGGTATGGAAGGAAAAGTATGGTGGAATTATTCTTGAGCAACTAAAAAAATTAGGGGCATCCTGCGATTGGAAACGTACATCGTTCACGATGGATCCAGATTATTACAAAGCTGTGATCAGGGTTTTTGTGGATTTGTATAACAAAGGATATATCTATCGTGGGCTTCGCATGATCAATTGGGATGTGGAAGCAAAAACTGCAGTGTCCAATGAAGAAGTTATTTACAAAGAAGACGGAGAGAAGTCTATTCTTTATTCCGTACGCTATAAAGTAAAGGACAGTCAAGACGATTGGGTGATTATTGCAACGCAACGCCCCGAGACCATTATGGGAGATGTAGCTATTGCTGTAAACCCATCAGATGAGCGATACAAAAAACTCATCGGTAAAAAAGTATTAGTACCATTCATCAATCGCGAGATTCCTGTAATTGCTGATGACTACGTAGACAAAGAGTTTGGAACAGGTTGCCTGAAGGTGACTCCTGCACACGATGTCAACGACTATGAGATAGGTTTAAGGCACAACCTGCCAGTGATCGACACCATCGATGACAATGGAACCCTCAACGCAAAATGCGAAATCCCCAAGTTTGTTGGTCAAGATCGATTTGCCGTTAGGAAACAAATAGTAAAAGACCTGAAAGAGTCTGGTGACCTCGTAAAGGAAGAAGAGTTTGTTACGAGAATTGGCCGGTCGGAAAGAACCAATACAGTGATAGAGCCAAAACTCTCACTGCAATGGTTTCTTAAAATGAAAGAAATTTCAAAGCAGGCTTACGAGGCTGTAGAGAACGATGATATAAAACTTCATCCTGCCAAGTTTAAAAACACCTACCGCCACTGGATGGAGAACGTGAGAGACTGGTGTGTGTCACGTCAACTGTGGTGGGGACATCGCATCCCTGCTTACTTCTATGGAGAAGGTGAAGATGATTTCATTGTAGCAGAAACTATTGAAGAGGCTGTGGTTTTAGCTACAAAAAAATCTGGAAGAACAATAAAAGAAAGTGATCTGCATCAAGATCCAGATGTATTGGACACCTGGGCTTCTTCATGGCTTTGGCCTATCGAAGTGTTTCATGGATTCAATGATAAACATTACGACAAAACCAATGGAAAGGTTAATCGTTCTACCAACGCAGACCTTAACTACTTCTATCCTACTCAAGTACTCGTAACCGCTCCAGAGATTCTATTCTTCTGGGTAGCAAGAATGATCATTGCAGGATATGAATACATGGGCGAACGTCCATTTGAAGATGTGTACCTGACTGGAATTGTTCGCGACAAGCAGGGAAGAAAAATGTCGAAGTCGCTCGGTAACTCACCCGATCCCCTTGATCTCATCAATAAGCATGGCGCGGATGGTGTAAGAACAGGTATGCTTTTCAGCTCACCAGCAGGCAACGATTTATTGTTTGACGAAAAGCTTTGCGAACAAGGAAGAAACTTCTCCAACAAAATTTGGAATGCATTCCGCTTGGTAAAAGGTTGGGAAATAAAAGAAACAGAAGCTCCTGAAGAAAATAAAATTGCAGCAGCATGGTTTGAATCAAGGTTGAATCAAGCGATGATAGAACTCCAGGATCATTATTCCAAGTTCAGAATTTCTGATGCACTTCTAACAGCCTATAAGCTGGTATGGAACGACTTCTGCGCATGGTATCTTGAAATGATAAAGCCACCATTTGGCGAACCCATCGATAAAGTAAGCTATGATCAAACAGTACTTTTTTTTGAATCTATATTGAAGTTACTTCATCCTTTTATGCCTTTTATTACCGAAGAACTTTGGCATGAACTGGATGGGAAAGATGAGAAGGATTGTATTATTGTAGCCTCCTATCCTACACCATCCGCATTTGATGCAGGTATAATTGATCAGGCCGCCTTCTCATTTGAAGTTATTACTCAGATTAGAAACATCAGGAACACAAAAGGTATTTCACCCAAAGAATCCATTGATCTTATCGTAAGTGAAGCCGGTCAACAAAAGACAACGCGCTTTACTTCAATTATTCAAAAACTCTCCAATGTAAAAACATTATCCTTTTCCAATGACAAACCAGGTAATGGCTCAAGTTTCATCGTCCAGGCCATCGAGTTTTTTATACCCATGGAAGGAAAGATAGATGCAGAGAAAGAAGAAGAGGCAATTAAAAAAGAGTTGGAGTACACCCGTGGGTTTCTTAACTCAGTATTGAAAAAATTGAGTAACGAACGATTTGTTAGTGGAGCTCCTCCAGCAGTACTTGAAGCTGAGCAAAAGAAAAAGGCAGACGCGGAATCAAAGATTCTAGTACTAGAAGAGAACCTGAAGTCATTACAGGGCTAAACCCGTGCAGCTACATACAATTCAATGTTTTTGTACTTCAACTTAAACTTCCTGCCTATGGCTTCATTAGTGAGATTTCCTTTGTAGGAGTACACACCTTTCAAAAACCATCGGTGAGATAAAATCATTTCCTCCACCCCTCCTTCTTCCTCTGCTCGTAAAATAGTGGGGGTAAAGATATTGCTTAAGGCAGTTGTAGCAGTATGTGCAACGCGCGAAGCTACATTGGGCACACAATAATGAATAACATCATATTTTTTAAAGACTGGTTTGGCGTGGGTTGTAATATCTGATGTGGCCACACATCCACCCTGATCAATACTTAAGTCAATAATTAATGAATCGGGCTTCATCTGGCTTACCATTTCTTCTGATACTACATGGCGCGCTCTTCCTTTCTCTGCACGTAATGCACCCACGACCACATCAGCATTCTTTAAGCTCTCACTTAATGTTGCAGTATCTATTGTGGAAGTATAAAATTGATGCCCAAGGATATGTTTGATCCTTCTTAGCTTATAGATATGATTATCAAAAATTTGAATTTCAGCACCAAGGCTTAAGGCTGCCCTACCACAATATTCAGCTACTGTCCCGGCACCAATAATGACCATCTTAGTTGGAGGCACTCCCGTGATACCTCCTAAAATAATTCCTTTCCCCTTATTAGCAGAGCTTAAGTATTCCGCTGCAATCAGTACAACCGCACTACCGGCAATTTCACTCATCGCCCTCACAATGGGAATCCCTCCTACCTTGTCTTCAATATATTCCCACGCCAATGCTGTGATCCTCTTCTTTAACAGTGCTTGAACGTATTCCTTGGTAAGATGTCCTGGCTGAAGTGCAGAAATCAGAGTTTGACCCGGGCGAAAGTATTCTATCTCCTCAAGCGTTGGTGGCTCTATTTTAAGAATGACATCCGCTTTGAATACCTCTTCCGGTGAATACATAATCTTAGCCCCAGCCTCACTGTATTGCTTATCAGAAAATTTTGATCCCTCACCTGCTTTGCGCTCCACCCAAATGTCATGACCATTGCTGACAAGGATAGCTACGGCATCTGGTGTAAGACTTATCCTGTTTTCTTGCAAGGATGTTTCCATTGGAAGCCCTATACAAAAACCTCCTTTGCGTTTCTTTACTTTAAGTAACTGTTCCTGCGGTGACAGACTGGACTTGGCCAATGCTGCAAACCCTGATTTCTTTTTCTCAGTCATAGCAAGCTGTATTCTATAATTCTGGTTGTACTAGTCTCTTCCAATATCCTCACCTTGAGGAAATGCATCGGGTACAAAGTCGGAATTCGCTCCGGCCATTCCACAAAGCAGTAGCATCCCGACTCAAAGTATTCCTCCACACCCATGTCGTAAGCTTCTGTTTCTTTTTTTAGTCTATAAAAATCAAAATGGTAAATCGTATCTTCTCTATCGCTTTGATATTCGTTGATAATAGAGAATGTCGGACTGCTTGTACTCTCAGTTACTCCCAATTGTTCACAAATAACTTTTATCAACGTTGTTTTGCCCGAGCCCATCTCCCCATCAAAATACCATACTTTGGTAGTTCTTGCAGCGCTTAACAGTTCGTCAGCCACGGTCTTCAAATCAGCAATAGAGGCCGGTTTACCCCCCAGCGCCTTCACCCAATTCTCAGGCATTTTTCGAAGTTAAGAAAATTAAAGGAATCACCATTTCTTCAAGACTTACCCCTCCGTGCTGAAAAGTGTCTTTGTAAAAATTCACGTAGTAATTGTAATTATTAGGATAGGCAAAAAACTGATCCTCAATCGCAAAAACATAAGAAGTAGAAACGTTTGATTTTGGCAAGAAGAAACGCTCTGGCTTCGGACACTCCATCACTTTATTACCATCATAGTTAAGATTCTTCCCTTGTTTATAGCGAAGGTTGGTGTTTACATTCCTGTCACCTATTATCTTAAAAGGGCGTTTCACTCTGATTGTTCCATGGTCCGTTGTTATGATCAGCTTCACTTTCTTTTCCGCGATCTTTTTAAGTATGTCCAAAAGTGGTGAGTGCATAAACCAGGATCGTGTCAATGACCTGTATGCTGACTCATCAGGCGCCAGCTCTCTGATCATGGCCATATCGGTACGGGCATGAGAAAGCATGTCTACAAAATTGTAGACAATGACGTTAAGGTCATTGTTAAATAAATTATTTACAGAGTTGACCAAATCACGACCTTCCTCAGTTTTCTTTATTTTATGGTAAGAATGTTTTACCGTCAGATTATTTCTTCTCAGCTGACGGGTTAGAAACTCATCCTCAAAATTATTCTTTGCATCGTCTTCATCGTCACCTACCCATAAATCAGGATGAGTTTTAGCCATCTCTGAAGGCATCATACCTGAAAAAAGTGCATTGCGTGAATACGCAGTAGTAGTAGGAATGATGGAATAATAAGACTCCTCCCTTTCCACATTATAAAACTCCTCAATAATGGGTTTCAAAACTTTCCACTGATCGTACCTCAGGTTATCAACTACAAACACAAACGTAGGCGTTCCTTTTTCCATTTCAGGAAACACTTTCTTTTTGAATACCTGATGGGAAAGAATCGGCTTGGAAGAATTAGGGTCATTGAGCCACGACTCATAATTACGTTTTACAAATCGGCAAAAGTTGGTATTTGCTTCTACCTTTTGCATCTCAAAGACTTCTGCCATGTCTTTGTTATCTCCCTCGTCCAATTGCAGTTCCCAAAAAATCAGTTTCTTATAAACTTCCGCCCATTTCTCGTGATTTAAATCATCCAGAAATGACATGCTTATGTTTCTAAACTCCTGTTGATAATTGAGGTTCGTTTTCTCAATGACAAGCCTTTTGTTATCCAGTATTTTTTTTACTGACAACAAAATCTGGCTTGGGTTCAATGGTTTAATCAGGTAATCATCAATCTTGGCGCCAATGGCCTCTTCCATGATCTGCTCCTCCTCATTCTTAGTGATCATTACAACTGGCAACGTAGGCTTATCCGCTTTTATCAATGCAAGCGCCTCCAACCCAGACATCCCGGGCATATGCTCATCCAGAAAGACCACATCAAAATGTTTCGACTCACATAACTCCACTGCATCTGACCCATTGTTTACCGGAGTAATATCGTATCCTCGCTGCTGAAGAAATAGGATATGCGGTTTCAACAAATCAATCTCATCGTCTGCCCACAAAATGTTATACCTTTGCACTAGCTGTTTTATTTAAATTCAGCCTAATTTACGAGTTATACGGATAATCTTGGGCCAAAGCATTAATAAAAAGAAAATCATAAATGATCCTGTCTATGGGTTTGTGCCAATACCCAGCGAACTCATTTTCGATCTCATTCAACACCCCTATTTTCAACGGCTAAGACATATAAAGCAGCTTGGTCTTACTGACTTTGTTTATCCTGGCGCCATTCATACTCGTTTTAATCATGCGTTAGGTGCCATGCACCTTATGGGCAGGGTTTTGGATAATTTAAGATTGAAAGGCATTGAAATTTCACCTCAAGAGTATGAGGCATCTCAAATTGCCACATTGCTTCATGACATTGGACATGGTCCCTTTTCACATGCCCTGGAAGCAACACTGTTGCATAGGGTAAATCATGAAAGTATTTCCTTCCAGTTCATGAAAGAGCTTAACGCGAGCTTTAACGGACAGTTGCAACTTGCGCTTCAAATATTTCAAAACACTTACCAAAGGAAGTTCTTCCACCAACTGGTAAGCAGTCAATTGGATACCGACCGATTGGATTACCTCAGCAGAGATTCTTTTTTTACTGGTGTCAGCGAAGGTGCTGTTGGAGTGGATAGAATTGTAGTAATGCTGAACGTTTCTCAAGACCAACTGGTAGTAGAAGAAAAAGGAATTTATAGCATTGAGAATTTTCTTAATGCGCGCAGGCTAATGTACTGGCAAGTGTATTTACATAAAACTGCAGTCAGCGCTGAGCAGATGCTTGTCAACCTGATTAAGAGAACGCAGTACCTTGTGCAATCCGGTGAGGCACTCTCCTGTTCACAATCGCTTCATTTCTTTCTTAAAGCTTCTTACACCGTTGAAGATTTCCGAAGACAGGAAGTAATCAGTCATTTCGGACAAATGGATGACAACGACATATGGGGTGCTATTAAGCTTTGGCAAAACCATCCCGATCATATACTGTCAATCCTTTGCAAAATGCTTCTGCAGAGGAATTTATTTCAAATTATACTTACCAACGATCCGATAGAAAAAGCAACAATTGAACAGGTACGCTCTGAAATCAGTAACAACTATAAGGTATTGAGAAAAGATGCTTCTTATTTGTTCTCTCATGGTGTCGTTTCGAACGAAGCATACGTAAGTGAAGGGCAGGGTATTCACATTTTGACCAAGAAAGGTGAACTGAAGGAAATCGCTGATGCATCCGATTTACCGAATATTAAGGCACTTAGTAAAATCGTTAAAAAAAACTATCTATGCTGTCCTAAAAATGTATCTTTGAAAGGAAGCAATATTCGAAGTTCTAACAAGAACTAACTATGACGATCAAATCAGTACTTAATTAATGGAGTTTACCATTAAGCAAATCGCAGCAATGTTGGGCGGTGTTGTCAAAGGAGACAACAATGCCAAGATTAATATGCTCGCCAAAATTCAGGAAGCCAAACCTGGGCAAATTGCTTTTTTATCAAATCCCAAGTATGAGCATTTCATTTACGAGACAAAAGCAAGCGCGGTTATCGTAAAGAAAGATTTCGTCCCCAAAAAGGAAGTGAACTCCAGCCTCATTATGGTAGACGACCCCTACTCAAGCTTTACTGTTCTTCTGGAAGAGTATCATAAAATGATAAGCTTTCAAAAGGAAGGTATTGAAGAGCCTAGTTTTTTGGGTGAGAATTGTACAATTGGAAAATCAATTTACAGAGGAGCATTCTCTTACATTGGTAGCAATGCAAAAATTGGAGACAACGTAAAAGTATACCCACATACTTATATTGGAGATAATGTTGTAGTTGGAAACAATACGATACTACATCCTAATGTAAAATTGTATGCAGGCACGGTGGTGGGCAACAACTGCATCATCCATTCAGGTACGGTGTTGGGCAGTGATGGATTTGGATTTGCGCCTCAGGAAGATGGCACCTACAAAACCATTCCACAATTAGGCAACGTGATTTTAGAAGATAACGTAACCATCGGAGCCAATACCGTTATTGATTGCGCAACACTTTCAGGAGATTCTACTATAGTAAGATCAGGAGTAAAACTTGATAATCTCATTCAGGTAGCTCATAATGTTGAAATTGGAAAAAATACAGTGATTGCAGCGCAAACGGGTATTTCAGGGTCAACAAAAATTGGCGAGAACTGTGTTTTCGCTGGTCAGGTTGGTATTGCGGGCCATTTGGTTATTGCCAACAGAACAAGCGTAGGGGCTCAGGCTGGCATAGGAAAGTCGATAAAAGAAGAAGGTCAAAAACTCATTGGGTACCCGGTACTCGATGTAAAAGAATATTTTCGTTCCTACGCATTATTTAAGCAGCTACCAGATATCAGTACCAGGCTCAGGCAACTTGAACAAAAGTTAGTTGCGGGACAATCTCCCGTAAAATCTGACTGAATTACCTGAAAGTCAGCTAAGGCTCGTTTTTTTTGGCTATAATTACCCCCATTTATTACACCAGAGCCCTATTTTTTTAGATTATACGAGGAATACGGGTTAAATTTGCCCCTTTTATTACGAAATGCTAAATCACAAGCAGCAGACAATTAAGAAATCCGTGACCTTGTCCGGAGTAGGGTTACACACAGGAATCGTCACTAACATGACC
>JBATLM010000113.1:0-1992 GCA_049289315.1 Cyclobacteriaceae bacterium | reverse complement strand
GCCGCTATCCTGGTTGGGCTGGTGGTTTATATTTTACTCACTTTCTTTTTCGCCTATACCGTTGATGCCGCTGTCCTTTCCAGTGATCCACAGGTGTTGCTCAAAATTTCCAGGGTACCTGAGTTGGTGATTGCAGGAATATGGGGAGCTACGCTTTCTTCAGCATTGGGAAGTATTTTGGGTGCCCCCAGAATTCTTCAGGCTACTGCTGTGGATAGAATTACTCCTCGGTTTTTTTCAAAAGGTGTTGGGAAAGCCAATGAACCACGCAATGCACTCTTGCTTACTTTCATCATTGCCGAATGTGGAATACTTATTGGTGAGTTGGATGTGATCGCCAGAATTGTTTCCATTTTCTTTATCACTACTTACGGGTTCTTGAATTTAAGCTGCGCATTTGAAAAATGGACCAGCGCTGATTTCCGGCCAAGTTTTAAGACTCCTGTCTGGGTAAGTTTACTTGGCTCTGCTGCATGCTTTTTGGTAATGATACAGCTTGATTTTGTAGCTGCATTGGCAGCTTCCTTATTACTCGGCTTACTGTACTTTTATTTAAAACGGAGAGAATTGTCATTGTCTTCTGGAGATGCATGGAGTGGGGTGTGGGCTTCTTTGGTGAAATCCGGATTGAAAAAGCTTACGCAAGAGAAAGTTCAATCACGAAACTGGAGACCCAATTTACTTTTGTTCGCAGGATCAGAAGAAAGAAGACCACATCTTACAAGGTTGGGACTGGCTATTTCCGGCAAGTTAGGTTTGTTATCATCATTCGAATTGATTGAGGGTGACAATGCCATGCTCGAAAAGGTGAATAAAGAAGAAAATAGTAATGGTGAAGCAACCACCTACTTTAAGCATCAATACAAATGCAACAATATTTATTACGCAATAGGGGAGATCACCACTTTATATGGGTTTTCTGGCATAGAGCCAAATACCATATTGATGGGATGGAGCGAACGGAAAGAAAAGAAAGAAGAGTTTATAGAACTCATTAAGGGATTTGAGAAGAAGAATTTGAATTCTCTCTTCTTGCATTATGATCCAATTAAAAAACTAGGTCAAACAAAAACCATTGACATATGGTGGAGTGGATGGGGGCGTAATCTCGCTTTTGCACTCAACCTGCTTAGGCATTTTACCAGTGAGCCACCATGGCATAAGCCTAAACTAAGATTACATATCATACAAAATCAGGCTGGGGAAGTAGATAGAATATATCAGCAAGTGCAGCGTATTTTATCCAATTATAGAATAGATATCTCACTGAAGGTACACAATAATTATTCTGACCAAAATAGTAAGGTCCAGATTATCTCCAAAGAATCGGGTAAGGCTGATTTAACAATCATCGGCATTCCTGATAACAGCTATGATGACTTGAGTAGCACCTATGACTATGTGACCGAATTAGGGCATCATTTAGGTACATGCATGTTTATTAATGCTTCCTCTAATTTTGAATCTTATACCATTGTTTCAGAAGAGAGTGCAATTGCAACTCAAGATGATGGACAACACAGCTGGGTGTTACCTGATCTTGAGGAATCACGTTATACAGTAGTAGCTGAAGACATTCGTAAAATAGGTCATTACGGTCGTACAACTTTAAATCTCTTTTTTGAAAAAGCTATCAAAGCTTTCTTTTTGATTGATCAAAAGTTTCACGCCAAGCTTGCTGAACTAGTTGCCCAAACTTCGAAGAGTTTAACTAAAGCATCAGAAATTGAACAACCGTATAAGAAGAGTGAGGCGATTCTAAGAAGCAGAAGATATTTCATTGAAAAGATTAAAGAATTATTACTTGGTTATCAGGAAGTAGATATTAAGGCAAAGGGTGAGGCCTTGCAATTAGGGTTGGATTGGTACCTGGAGCGATTAACCAGCGATATTAACAAATTCCCAAAGCACCTTACGATTGAATATAATAAAGAAGATTTTTTAGTAGCATCCAATGATGATTTTGGGGATCGTTTTTTTAAGCTTGGAAAG
>JBATLM010000112.1:0-13412 GCA_049289315.1 Cyclobacteriaceae bacterium | reverse complement strand
AACCACAGCAGCCTCTCTCCTTTTGTAAAAGAGAAAATTTATCAATCACCTACCGTTATCATTGCCGATTCAGGCCATCAAACAGAAAAGCTCTCCCAATACCTTTTAGAAAAAGGAATCGTGGCCGGGGAAGGTTATGGGGCCCTTTGCGGCACTCAGCTCCGTTTTGCCAATTTTCCAGCTCATTCCAAGGAACAATATGAGCTATTGGTGGACTACATCAAGGCATTTAATTAAATTGGTTTTAAACCTTTAGACTTCGGGTAAGTCTAACGCCCAACCTACGCCATCAACTACTTCTATTGGAAGACCAAGAACTATTAGCCAAAATCAGAAACCCGGAAACCAAAAGTTATGGGTTCAACCTGTTGGTAAGAGAATACCAAAAAAGGGTGTATTGGATGGTGCGCAAAATGCTCATCGACCACGATGACTCTAATGACGTAACACAAGAGGTTTTTATTAAAATACATAAAGCGATTGATCGGTTTCGGGAAGACGCACAACTTTATACATGGATTTACAGAATTGCGACCAACGAATGCCTTTCTTTTCTTAAAAAGAAAAAGAGAAGATTCTTTCTTCCGTTGGAAGATGTAAGCAAGGAACTCAGTAATAAAATTGATGCCTCTCCGGAAATGGATGGAGATGAGATTCAAAAGAAACTGCAAAAAGCGCTGCTTACACTACCCGACAAGCAAAGACTGGTATTCAATATGAAATACTTTGAAGATATGACCTATGAACAGATGTCAGAGATTACAGATACGAGCGTGGGTGCCCTAAAAGCCAGTTTTCACCATGCAACGAAGAAAATTGAAGAATTTTTGACTACGCATTAAACCATTATGAAATTCAGCAATCCAATATAAAATGAAACTGGAAGACATACCCAAGAAAAACGTGTTTAAGGAGCCTGAAGGCTATTTTGACGAATTGCCCGGGATCATCCAATCACGTATAGCAGAGAAAGAACGCAAACCATCTGGCGCACCATCCCTTGGATTGGTACTGCGCTACGCGCTCCCTGTGTTGGCTGTAGGCTTTGCATTGTTCCTGATATTTAGGCAAAGCGATCCAATGACCTCCAACCCGGAAGAGTTGCTGGCAAGTGTAGATGCTGAAGCGCTCTCCAGCTACCTTATAGAAAGTGATTTGACTACGGAAGAACTGTTAGACTTTGCGCAATTGGATAATGAAGACATTGATGCTTTAAATGATCAACTTCTTTACCCTGAAATAGATATTAACTTATTGGAAGAGTTTTCCACTGAAATTGAATTGTAAATACCATTAGGATGAAAAATTATATTAAAATTTTATTAGTGCTCTTAATGATGGCCCCGCTATACACCTGGGCACAAGAAGAGGACGTGAGTGACCCTAAAGCCAGGGAAAAAATTGAAGCGGCACGAATAGGGTTAATCTCTGAAAGACTCGGACTTACACCTGAACAGGCAGAACGCTTCTGGCCGGTATACCGAGAGTTTACCCAGAAAAGAGGTGAGATGATCAGTGAGTTTCGACAGGCACAACGTGAGATAGGCCCTGATAACCAAGACCCTGAAAAGCAAAGGGAATTGGTAGAGCTGGGGCTAAAGATCAAACAACGTCAGTTGGATCTGGAAAAGGATTACTCTACCAGAATGATGGATGTGATTTCTGCTCAACAGATCATGAACCTGCGCAATGCGGAAAAAGAATTCCAACGTATGATCATCCGTCAGTTGCAGCAACGGAGAGACCTGCAACAACGAAAAGAGAATTTCAGAGACCGCAACCAACAATTGAGAGATAAGAAAAACAACAACTGATTTTGACACGAAGTGCCCTCCTACTGGCCAGCCTCTTGTTTATCTGCTCTTTCACATCCCGTGCACAGCAGGCGGATTCCTTATTGACCGACTTCGAAAACTTCGACTCTATTCTTTCCTTTGAAGATTCTCTTTCCATCTTCACACTGATCGACAGCCTCATGCAACTGGAAGCGTATGAAACCAAATCCATGATGGCCGTGCGATTGGGATACAATAGCAATGCCAATGCTTCTGGAAGATCATTAGGCATCAGCCAGTTTGGTTTGTCACCAGGAGCATCTTATTACCACAAAAGTGGTGTGTATGCAGATGCCTCAGGCTACTGGAGCAGCGAATACGATCCTGGTTATTACCTCACCATTTTATCTGCCGGTTATATTGGAGTCATCTCTCAAAAATGGTCATTCCTTGGAGAGTACAGTCGCTACATCTATTCCCAACTGGGGGACAGCGTTACCATAAGTTATTCTAACAGCGCAAGCCTATCCAACTTTATCGATGTAAAACCTTTCACCTTCAGGTTGGACTATACATTATTATTTGGTGATAAAACCGGGCATCGGATTATGCCAGGTGTTATGCTCAACCTGGAAAAAAAGAACTGGAAAAAGCTCGACAGAATTCTATTCTATCCTTCCTTTAATCTACTATTAGGTACTGAACAATTTGAAGAAGAGCTTCCTTATTCCAAAACATTACTTGAAGCAGTGATTCGAGTAAGAAATGGCCTGCCTCTCTTTTATACAAACTCAGGAGCCGACTTTGGTGTGATGAACTATTCATTCACCGCTCCCCTAAGCATTAACATAAAGGACTGGAACTTTCTCCTCTCCTACACTTACAACATCCCCAAACTCCTTTCTCACGAAGTAGATCCAACCCTTAACAACAGTGGTTTTATCGCTGCAAGCATTTCGAAGTATATCCGGTTTAAGTGATCCTTGAATTGAGATCGTTTCCTTTGTCACTAATTTCTAACTTCGCCTACCAGCAGAATATAGGTTCTAATCTCATTTGCACGATGCGCAAGTTCAAAGCAGACATAGCCATCATCGGAATAAATCCTTTCGTGTTTGTTCCTGAAAAGGTTTTGGAGTCCCTCTTTGCAGAAGCCAATAACACAAAAGGCCCTATTCCTATAAGAGGAACAGTAAACAAAACACCTTATCAACAAACATTGGTAAAATTTCGAGGAGCATGGAGACTGTATATCAATACCCGCATGCTGGATAATTCACCGGATCGAATTGGGGAAACCGTGACAATAACCATTCAATTTGATCCTGCAGACCGCACTATTCCGGCACATCCTAAGTGGGTGGATGCGCTTAACAAAAACAAAAAAGCAAAGGTTGTATTCGAGCAGCTTAGGCCATCTTTGAAAAAAGAAATCGTGAGGTACATCTCCTTTCTAAAGACCGATGCGAGTATCAACAAAAATATTGCCAGGGCAATCGATTTTCTATTAGGAAAAGGAAGCTTCATAGGAAGGAAAAGTCCTGAAAAATAGAACTGGCATCGCTAGCATCTTTCTCTTTTAAAAGCGCTATCTTTTCGGCAGGTAAACCACTGTATAGTATGATCTCTACCCTGAAAGAAAAGATTGAAAATGACTACGAGTGGATCGACATCACCAACCCCGGTAAAGAAGAACTGAATGAGGTAGCGGCCAAGTATGAATTACACAAAGCGCTCGTAGAAGACTCTTTACAACCAGAGCACCTCCCCAAGTTTGAAATGGTGGGCGACACACAGTTCATCATTCTCAGGCTATATAGTAGCAAAGTGAGCAAAGAAGCAGACACCGTTCAAGAGGTAACGGACAAAATTGCTGTCTTTTTTGGCTCTCACTTTTTGATTACTATTCACAGGAGAGACTATCCTTTTTTGAATGAAATAAAAAGTCGGTATGTCGATGCTGGCAAATGTGCCACCCCATTTCAGCTCTTATTCCGGATAGTTTATGGAGCTATTGCCACTTACAATCAACCCATAGCAGATCTTGCCAAAGAGTTGGACTTCTACGAACCCAAAATATTTATGCAGGAAAAAACACCTTCACTGCTAAAGAACCTCTACTATATTAAAAGAAAAGCGTCAGTGATGGATTTCATTTTTGATTTGTCGCGCCCCATCATCGACAACCTAAAAGGAAAAATTGCATCTACTCACTTCAATCAACTCAAAGACGAAATACTGGGACTGCAAACCAATACCCGACATGTAGTGGACAATGTCGCCAACTTGTTGAATGTGTACATTTCCCTTTCCTCTCAACGCACCAACGAAGTTGTAAGGGTACTTACGGTATTCTCTGTATTTTTTATGCCTTTGACATTTATAGTAGGCATCTACGGGATGAACTTTGACTTCATGCCAGAGCTCCGGTGGCCTTTCGGCTATCTTTACGCGATGGGTTTGATGGTGTTCGTTACTTTTATAATTTATCTGTGGTTCAGAAAGAAGGGCTGGTTGTAAGTCATCAAGAATCCGGAACATTATTTCCAGAATTGCAGTTGTATACTCTTATTTGAACGCAGAGATATGAACCTGGAGAACAACAAGAACAACGCGATAGCATTTTACAAAACGGCTTACGAAGGCAACCCAAAAAAAGCTATTGAACTTTATGTAGGCGCTGAATACATCCAGCACAATCCTGCCGTTGCCAATGGTACTCAGGGGTTCATCGACTATTTTGAAAAAATGCAAAGTGAGTATCCTGAAAAATCCATTGAATTTGTGCGCTGTATTGCTGAAGATGATTTAGTTGCGTTACACACCCATCAAACATGGCCAGGCAATGATGAATATGTGACCATGGATTTCTTTCGGTTTGATAAAGACGGAAAGATTTGTGAACATTGGGATTCCATTCAACAGATTCCAGAAAAATCAGCCAATCCCAACAAAATGTACTGACCTATACCCGAAAGTGAATGAACGCTGCCCTTCTTAACTTACGCAAAGAACTGCATCAACACCCGGAGTTATCGGGAGAAGAAGCCCAAACCGCACAACGTATAAAAAGTTTTATCAATGCCCATCATGCTCCTACCCGATGGATCGATAACATAGGCGGGTATGGATTACTGGCCATATATGAATTGACTCAACCCGGACCTACCATTGTTATTCGATGCGAACTGGATGCACTTCCCATTGAAGAAGACAATACGTTTGATCACAGGTCTGATGTAAAGGGTGTATCCCATAAGTGTGGACATGACGGGCACATGGCCATTGTTGCGGGGATTATCTTTCGGATCAAAGAACAAAATTTTACCTACGGTAAGATTGTATTGCTCTTTCAGCCTGCAGAAGAAACAGGAAAAGGCGGTTCTGCCATTGTGAATGACCCAAGGTTCACAGCCCTTCACCCCGACTACATCTTTGCGCTGCACAACATACCAGGCGAACCACTTCACAATATCATCACCGTACCTGGCGGCTTCTCATCCGAAGTCCACAGTTTTGCACTTTATCTAAAGGGCAAGGAAGCCCATTCTGCTGAACCGGAACATGGTATCAATCCTGCGTTGGCCATTGCAGAAATAACCAACGCCTTGCCTGCACTGAACATACCTGAACTAACTCGAGACGATTTTACCATTCTTGTACCCGTGCATATTGCTATGGGAGATAAAGCATATGGCATTTCCCCAGGTAAAGGAGAACTGCACTGTACGTTAAGAACATGGAATGAAGATACCATGAAGAAGGTAAAGCAACAATTGAATCAAGTAATCAAAACCACCTGCCAACGTCATCAATTGAACTATAACATGGATTGGTTTGAATATTTCCCAGCTAGTAACAATGATCAACAATGCAATCAATATGTAAAGGAAGCAGCCACTAACTGCGGATACTCAATTATTGAGCGCCCCTATCCTTTTAAGTTTGGTGAAGATTTTGGGTGGTTTTCCCAAACCTACAAAACGGCCATGTTTGGATTGGGCGCAGGCACTCATTCCCCTGCCTTACACCATTCCGATTATGATTTCCCTGACGAAATCATCGATACAGGTATAAAGATGTTTACGGCTTTGGTTGAAAGAATATTGGTGAATGGGAAAGGATAACTAATATTCAATTAAAGAATCCCTCAAAACTCTTGCGTAACTTATAAGTTACATATATATTTACGTAACATTAAAGTTACATAATATGAAAACAGAGATCAGACACACCTGGTTCTATGACCGTTCCATAGAAGAAATTTGGGAATACTTAACCACCGCGGAGCTAATCGCTAAATGGTTAATGCCGAATGATTTTAAACCTGTTGTAGGCCACGAATTCAAGTTTACTACAAACCCAATCCCCAATTTAGGCCTTGATGGCAATTTTTATTGCGAAGTGTTGGAGTTAATTCCTTTAAAAAAGTTGGTGTACAGTTGGAAAGGAGGTTCCGGTAAAAACGAAATAACACTAGACACCCGTGTTGAATGGACTTTGGAATCAAAAGAAAATGGAACGGAATTACATCTGCACCAAACCGGATTTAAAGAAGAAAACGCTACAATTCTTTCTTCAATGTTTGAAGGTTGGAACGATCACGTTACAAAAATGTTCAATCACTTAAACTCCGATCATAATGCCAACACCAACGCTTGATGTGTTTCAAGTAATTGCCGATCCTAACCGTAGGCAGATTTTGGGAATGCTTACCAAAGACACCTACAATATAAATTCCTTAGCGGAAAACTTTGATATGAGTAGACCCGCTGTCTCAAAACACATCAAAATATTGCAGACAGCGGGCTTTATCTCTATCCAAGAAATGGGAAGGGAACGACATTGCATTTTAAATCAAAAAGGTTTTAATGAGCTCAAGACTTGGATAAACCATTTTGATCAATTTTGGAATAGTAAGTTGAAAAACTTAGAAGATGTATTAAACGCGAAAAAAAAGACGTAAATAGTCTATTGGCTAAGCCATTGTAGGACTGTCGTCTTTCTTCTTTGGTGCATCATAACCCGCCAACGATATGCAACCTTTTATGAAGTTTTGACATCTACCAGAAATACATCTGAACCCTAGAGAATGTTAGAAAACCCGAAAGTAAATATCAAAATCAAACTTTCAGCATTATGGACTTCTGTTCTATTCTGCTATGTGTATGGAGATTATTTTGAATTGTATGTGCCTGAAAAAGTAGATAGCCTCTTAACTGGCGAAAACATTTTAGATAGCCCAACCAAATTACTGATAGCATCACTTGTTTTAGCCATTCCAGCAGTGATGATCGCAGTATCTATTCTGCTGTCTCCTAGAATCAACAAATTTTTGAATGTGTTTTTTGGAATCCTATTTACGCTCATGATGCTATTAATAGGCATTAGTTCCTTAACTGCATGGTACAGCTTTTATGTATTTCTTGCGTTTCTGGAAAGCCTCATTACCATTTTAATTGTATGGTATGCCTGGAACTGGCCAAAGAAAAGTTGAAGGATCAGGAACAATAACCATTAAGGTGAATATTGAATCCAGAAAACACTACGTTCAGTTTGATGGCTGAGATTCCGGACTACTTCGATACGATGGAAGAAGATTGCGAGTAAGAGAAAATAATCCAAAAAGATTTAATAAGAATAACCATATATTTGAAGGCAACAACTAAACATGAGATGTGTGTATCCAGGTTGTTTGTGACCATTCCTAATTCCTAATGTATGATTAAAGGATACTCTCTAGTCTTTACTTGCTTTATCCTTCTTATAGCCTGCCAGCCTGAGACTAAGGCCCCTTCTGCATACCCAAATCAAGTCGGTGATATTTCATTTGACTCTAAAGTCGATGATCCCAATTTCAAAATTTGTAATTCCGACAGAGTGTTGCAATACTATCATTTTGGCAAGGGACTCCAATACAAAGGAGAAAAAAGTAAAATTAATGAGTTGTTTAAGGATGGATATAAGAATACGGAAAGACAAGGCGAAACAGGTTTCGTCACAATTAGATTCATTGTCAATTGCGAAGGCAAAACAGGATGGTATAGAATTCAAGCTATGGACAAAGCCTATAAGGCAAGGGAGTTTAATGAGAAACTAGTAGATGAATTGCTTGAATTAACTAAAAAATTGGATGGGTGGGTGATTGGTGTTGACCATCAAAACAGGGTGGACTATTATCAATACCTTACTTTCAAACTTACCAATGGTCAATTAATCGAGATCATGCCATGAAGATAGTTCTTACAATTTTATTCTTGATTATAACTGTATGTTGCTTTGGTCAGCCCAATTGCAATATCTATAAAATGAACGGTGACGAATCTTGCTATAAAGCGTGTGTCATGGCCATTGAGGCAGAGCGATATCAGGGATTTCGAGAAGGCCAAATCAAGTTTGATAGCGCTATCCAATTATGCGATAAACTCGACTATGCCTTTATTGAAAAATCAGTCCCTTATTTAAAGGTTGGGGACTTTATAACATGGAGACGGATAATTGATAGAGCTGTTGAGATTAATCCGGCAGCACATCTTGGATACCGAGGCTGGTGTCGCTTTCAGTTTGTCAGGGACTATGAAGGTGCAATACAAGATTTCGAACGACTAGATTCGCTAATGGGGTTTAATATTGGTTATTCCCAAAATGGAGACTACCACCTTAACATAGCTAAGGCCTTATGCTACAAAGCAATTGGTCAAAAAGAAAAAGCCATTGAAATTATTGAAAAGCAGTTAGCTGAAAAGGGCTATACCCCTATGACTTACGATTATTTGCATCTGGGGGTATTGAAGCTAGAGGTCAGTGACTATGATGGTGCAATCACCAATTTGAAAAAATCAATAAGCCATAACGACTACTTGGCTGAACCGTATTACTTACTTGGCTTGATTTATAAAAACAAAAACAGAAATAAGCAGTACTTAGACAATATGGAAATAGCAAAAACTTACTATCTGAAAGGATTTAAAAGATTTGACCCCTTTACGAATCCAATGGACAAAATTTATTTGTCTGACATAGAAAAAGAGCTAAAGTAAACTGAATACAAAAGCAGTCAATATGGGGTGCATGTAATTACATTTAGCAATATCTTCTCAAGTCCCACTACCCAAGACTCAAGACTAAATACTCCCGACTATTTTCTTACCAACTCCACATCCATCAACACCCAATTGTTAGGATCAAGCACCACTTTCTCGGGTTCCGTCTCCACTGCAATCGTAAATACATTCGTCTTGTCATTCACCTGGATAACTTTAATCACGGGCTGTTTGTCCTTTGAAGAAATAGCCACCTCCAAAGGCATCTTAAATAAGCTACCATCTGTTTGCACCTGATCCAGCGTGATCTTTACTTCCTTCTTCGCTTGATCATATGTCCAGGTTCCTTTGTATTTTAATGTGCCCGGTTTGTAAAGCCATTGCTGAAAGAAATCCTCCAGATCCATACCAGATGCTTCCTCCATTTCTCTCTTAAAATCATCAGTAGTTGCATTCAGGTCTTTGTATTTTTTATAATACGATTGTATCCCTTTCCAAAAGTTGTCGGTGCCTACTACACCGCGCAACATGTGCAGTATCCAACTCCCCTTCTGATAGGTATTGGAGCTGGTGACTTTGTTCATATCATTGAGGTTATCATGAACGATCCGGTAATTTGGGTTCTTCCCATAAAAATCATCTACACTTTTTTTACTCTTTGCCAATCCACTCATAAAGGCATCATGGCCATACTCGTGCTCAATGAATAACAACGTGAAGTACGTAGCAAAGCCTTCGCTGAGCCACACATCATCCCAATCATATTCGGTAACGGCATTGCCAAACCACTGATGAGCAATTTCATGGATCACTACATTGCGCCACCGCTCGTTCCTGTCTCCTACTACGGAGTTTTCACTGTAAAGAATAGCCGAGGCCGCTTCCATGCCACCACTCACACTATTGGATTGTATGTTGGCCAGCTTCTCGTAAGAGAATGGCCCCACATAGTCGCTGTAGTATGCCAATACTTTTTTGGTTGGGATAGCAAAATCATAAAAGCCCGCCTCCCTATCCTGATAGTACACCCACGTCTCGATGGACTTATGATCAAATTGATCTACCTGTTGCACTGCAAAGCGAGCCACACCCAACACATACAACCAGGTGGCGATGGGTACAGATTGCTTCCAATGGGTAAGCCGAAAGCCATCTGGTAAATCCGATTCTTCTACCCTCAGCCCGTTGGACACCACCTGATAATGAGCAGGGGCTGTCACTATAAATTCGCAAGTCGCCTTGTCGTAAGGGTGGTCTACCGTGGGCAACCAGTTTCTTCCTTTGTCGGGCCAGTTGTCACTAAAAAAAGTGCGGTCGCCATGTTTGTTGTTGGCAATCTTCAGCCCCGTGGCTGGCACTCCTTTATAACTTACTATATAAGTTGCTCGTTGATCTTTAGCAGATGGTGCCGGCAATTGAATCAACAACACATCATCTTTATGCGTGAAATTTAGCGCACGATCCTCAGATGCAACTCCACTCACTACCATGCCCTTATTGCCAACCTCTTGCGATGCCCTGACCAAGTCCAACCGAAGTGATGATACACCCGCTGCGAGATAACGCACGTCAATAGTGGCCTCACTTACTATAACATCCGTGGCATCGGACAACTGTATACGGAATGTATAATTGATGATATCAATGTTGGGATTCTTCGGATAGGTATCCGCCCAAGATAAGTTCACGCTTATGAATAGGGTTAAAAGAATGCAAAAGTGTTTCATCAGTATTTACTTTAGTTCTATTTCTTTAGTGGCAATATAGCTGGAGCACGAAACTCGATCAAACCTTTTTCTTTGATCGTTTGCTCCACCTCTTCTATTTGAGTTGGGACAAACGCACTCATGTTCTCCACCCCATCGGCTGTCACCAGCGCCATATCTTCAATACGAATGTATAACCGCTCTTCAGGTATCCAGATCATGGGATCGATGGTAAACACCATACCGGCTTGCAAAGGCACACCATGTACCCTGCCCACATCATGCACTGCCATACCCACCGGATGTTGAAAGTGACCCCTGAACTTCACCCCTTCCTGTACCGCTTTCAGGTACGCGGGCTTGGCAAAAGTTTTACCTACCAGGTACTGCTGCATGTCTGCCGCTGCCTTGTCCAGCACATCGTTGGCCGTCACTCCTGGTTTGATATATTTAAAAAGCGCATCACGATACGCTACAATATAATTGTACAACTCCTTTTGGGCTTTGTCAAACTTTCCATTGACGGGCCATATGCGGGTGACATCGCTCGTGTAATACTTGTAATCGGGAGCGTAGTCCATCAGCACCAGGTCACCTGCTTTGAGCACATCGGTCTTGTGAAAGTAATGCCCCATGAATGCATTGGTGCCACCGCCAATAATAGAGGCATAGCCATCACCGCGTGCGCCATTAAGATGGAAAACATATTTAGCCGCAGCATCCAACTGATATTCGTACACACCCGATTGGGTGGAGCGCATCGCTTCGATAATGCCCAGCCCTGCTATTTGGGTGGCCTTGCGAATCAAATCTATTTCCTTCTCACTCTTGATGAGGCGCATGGCATCCAAAGTTGGAGAGAGATCATGAATTTCAAATTGAGGAAATTGGGATTTGATTTTTTCAACGAACAAAGCTTCTCTCGTTGGTTGTCCATCCCAGGGATCAGCTGTAGTCCGCGCCTGAGCAAACAACAGTTCATCGCGACTGTCATTTCCTGTTTCGGCCGGACTTAATGGCGTATACAATTTCGGTGCAGGAGGTCGGATCAATCCGGTACGCAACAAATCGGCAGACAAAAACTCAATTCCCTTCACCTGATCGGCACCCGTCAGTTCGATGACCAGATCAGCATCTTCTGCCGAAAGCACTTTACCTTGCCCCTTCTCTCGACCTTCATCCCGATGCGGAAGATAGAGGGTAGTCTGTTTGTTTTTGCCATTGAGTAATAAGTACGCATGATCTGTCTCCAGCCCTGTTAAATAATAGAACGTATTGGACTGACGGAAAACGCTAAACCCCGGCCGGCCACTGGCCCCCTGAATGAGCGCAATAGCATCGTCACCAATGCCATTCATTATTCTCGTTCTCCGCTCCCCCAATTCTTTTTTAGAAAAATCAGTTTGATAGTGGTGATTGTCTTGCGCAACTATAGGGAGGGCGCCCCATAGCAGGATCATAATTAAAAAGGTGGCTCTCATAGATCAGGTCAGGTTAAATCCAGATAGAGTAAATCTAAAGTTTTTATAGTAATTAGTCCTGAGTATTTAGTCCAAAGTCTTAAGTCCAAGAATCAAAAACAAGCTTCCAGAATCAGACTTACATAAAATTCAAAATTCACAACTCAATACTAAAGACTCAATACTCAGAACTAGACAATATTTCAGGTGGCTGTTACTCAAATACTACGAACTGGAACTGGAAGAATAGCCCCAAGCCTCAAGAGAGGTATGGTTTAAGGTTTCAACACAGCCCCCGCCAAAAGTGAGAAGCTATAAATCACGAGTTACAACGCACCCGCCAAAAGTGAGAAGCCACAAATCACGAGTCACAACGCACCCGCCAAAAGTGAGAAGCCATAAATCACGAGTCACAACGTACCCGCCAAAAGTGAGAAGCCACAAACCACGAGTCACAACGTACCCGCCAAAAGTGAGAAGCCATAAACCACGAGTCACAACGTACCCGCCAAAAGTGAGAAGCCACAAACCACGGGTCAGAACACCCTGGCTGGAATGAGGGCGCTCCAATCCTGCCTGCCCACCCCACTTACAACGAATTTTTTACGAAAATCCTTAGAACGGTAAAGAGGGTTTGGGGTTGCTCTTCATTCACCAAAAATATTTTTAAATATTTTTCAAAAAAAGGAAACCTTTTCATAGGATTTTCCCGTTCAATAAGTATGTTAAACAATTAAACCCTTAACAATTATGTCCAACGTGAAAAACGTGCAGTCCCTTGAGAAGCTCTTGGGCATTTGCACCGGGTTAGGAGGATCCTACAACCCCGGAAACCAAAACCTCCAGGTGAAAGCCATGACCGCCTTGTTGAGTCAGGCACGCAACGTGTTAAGCGAAGTTCATTCCGCCAGAACGGGTTATGAAATCGCTACCAACCACAGGGAGGATGCCTTCAGCAGTCTGAAGCCCCTCACCATACGCATCATCAGCGCTTTGCAAGCAGGTGGTGCTATGCCTCAGACGGTAGCCGATGCCAGAACCATGTCGCGCAAGATCTTTGGAAGACGCATCAGTCAGGATCGAGCTCCCTTTCCTACCGAAGGCGAAGAAACACCAAAGACCAAACGCAGAGCACGCGGACTGGATTACGAAAGCCTTACCAGTCACTTTGCCAAACTGCTGGAAACGGTATCCGCATCGCCACGCTACAAAACCAATGAGCAGGATTTGTCAGTAGACGCGCTCAAGAAGCAACTCACTGCACTGCACCAACACAACAGTAGCGTTATCGAAGCCACCGTGGCCTGGAAGAATGCCCGCATGAAGCGCGATGAGGTCTTGTACTCCCTCGATCGCAACTTGTATGACTCAGGGCAAAGAGCCAAGCAGTATATGAAGTCGGCCTTTGGCAATCAAAGTGAAGTGTAC
>JBATLM010000111.1:0-4031 GCA_049289315.1 Cyclobacteriaceae bacterium | reverse complement strand
GGGTTACACACAGGGATCGTCACTAACATGACCTTTCTGCCTGCAAAACCCAACCATGGTATTAAGTTTCAACGAATAGACCTTCCAGGATCGCCCATCATTGATGCAGATTGCGACAATGTGGTGGATGTATCAAGAGGTACAACTATTGAGCAAAGTGGAGCACGGATAAGCACTATCGAACATACGCTTGCCGCCTTAACGGGTCTTGAGATCGATAATGTGCTGATCCAACTTGATGGACCAGAGGCTCCTATCATGGATGGTAGCTCTATTCAATTCGTAAACGTATTGAATGAAGCGGGAACAGAGGAGCAAAATGCGCTTCGTGATTTCTTTGAAGTTCAGGACGGAATATTTTATCGCGAAGTGGATCGCAATGTGGAAATTGCAGCCCTACCGCTCGATGATTATAGGGTGACTGTGATGATCGACTACAACTCTCCCGTTTTAGGAAGTCAACACGCCTCTATAACCAACATTCGTCAATTTGAAAAAGAAATTGCTTCATGCAGAACGTTCTGTTTTTTGCATGAGTTGGAAATGCTTTATAAGAACAATCTCATCAAGGGTGGAGACCTTAATAATGCCATCGTGATAGTTGATCGTGTTGTTCAGGAGCATGAATTGGACAACATTGCCCAAATGTTGGGCAAGCCAAAAGTTGAGGTAAAAAAAGAAGGAATACTTAATAATATAGAGCTGCGCTATAACAATGAGCCAGCGAGACATAAATTATTGGATATAATTGGTGATCTGACCCTTGCAGGTCGTCCTTTAAAAGCACAAATTTTAGCAGCAAGACCTGGTCATGCTGCCAATGTAGCTTTCGCTAAAAAGCTTAAAAAGGCAATGGCTGAGGCCGACAAGAAAGGAATACCGCGTTACAATCCTAGTTTGCCACCAGTTCTTGATATCAATCAGATATCAAACATTTTGCGCCATCGCTATCCTTTTTTATTAATCGATAAGATCATTCACCTGGATCACCAAAGTGTGGCAGGGGTAAAAAATGTTACCATGAATGAACCTTTCTTTCAAGGTCACTTCCCAGGCAACCCGGTTATGCCAGCAGTACTTCAAGTTGAAACTATGGCACAAATTGGTGGTATATTCGTGCTCAATACGGTGCCAGATCCAGAAAACTATTGGACTTACTTTCTTGGAATTGAATCCTTTAGGTTTAGAAAAATGGTACTCCCTGGTGATACTTTAGTCATTCAATGTAATCTGCTTGTTCCCATTAAAAGAGGAATCGCGAAAATGTCTGGCAGAGCTTACGTGGGTAGTTCTTTGGTATGTGAAGGCACCATGACAGCAAGCATTGTTAGAAAAGACGCATGAGTAAATACCCCTTAGCCAACGTTCACCCTGACGCAAAAATCGGAAACGATGTTGTTATTGAACCTTTTGCTACCGTCAAAAGCGATGTAGTTATTGGAGACGGCTGTTGGATCGGCCCTAATGCCATCGTTTGGGAAGGTGCCCGATTGGGTAAAAATGTGAAGGTATTTCCTGGAGCTTCAGTATCATCTGTTCCGCAGGATTTAAAGTTTGCAGGAGAGAAAACAGAAACTTTTATCGGTGACAACACCGTCATTAGAGAATTTGTTACCATCAGCAGAGGTACAGCTGACAAACACAAAACTGAAATTGGTAGCAACTGCCTACTTATGGCCTACGTGCATATTGCACACGATTGTACTATTGGCAACAATTGTATTTTCGCCAACGCTGTTCAAGTAGCAGGGCACGTTGTGATTGAAGATTGGGCTATCATCGGAGGTTCAAGTGCCGTTCATCAGTTTGTAAAAGTAGGAGCTCATGTGATGGTTTCTGGAGGATCATTGGTAAGAAAAGACATTCCGCCATTTACAAAAGCAGCAAGAGAGCCACTTACCTACTGCGGTGTTAATACAATCGGGCTTCGTAGAAGAGGCTTTACTTCCGAAAAAATATCTGAAATTCAGGATGCCTACCGCATCATCTTTTTAAAAGGGCTCAACAACTCTAAAGCCATCGAACTTGTTGAGAAGGAAATTATTCCAAGCGAGGAACGTAACTACATTGTTGCTTTTATAAAGAGTTCTGAGCGTGGGGTCATGAAAGGATTCTCTACAAGCTCCGCCACTTTTGAATGAATATAGTCACCGAGAATCTGGGGAAGCGTTTCAACCGCGAATGGATTTTCAAGAAACTCAATTTTGTCTTTGAACAGGGTAACAGCTACGCCATTGTAGGCCCTAATGGATCAGGTAAATCTACACTCATGCAAGTCTTGTGGGGTCAGGTTCCAGCCAGTACGGGATCAATTGCTTATTCCTTTCAGAAAAATACAGTTCCTGAAGAAGAGGCTTATGAACATGTATCGATTGCTACTCCCTATATGGAGCTGATCGAAGAGTTTACTCTGAAGGAGATGATCCATTTTCACTTTAAGTTTAAAAAAGTAGCTCAAAACCTACCTATTAAGGATTTGGCTGATTTAATGGAATTGAGCCATGCCCAAAACAAGTTAATTTCCAATTTCTCTTCAGGCATGAAACAGCGACTTAAGCTTGGATTGGCCTTTTTTTCTGATACCTCTGCCCTATTTCTCGATGAACCAACCACCAATCTGGATAAAAGGGCTATTGAGTGGTATCAGATAAAACTTAGGGAATTTGGCGCCCACAGGCTTGTTTTGATTGCTTCCAATACTGAATATGAATACCCGGAAAACTGCCAAAAGGTGGATTTAACCAGTCTTAAGTAGGTTACATTTGGTTCTCAGGGGCGATTAAACATGTTGGCTAAGTCAATTTTCGTGGGCAAATCATAGGGATTCTTTTTTTAGAGTACCCATTTTCTTAAGTTTATTACCATTATTAAAAGTTATAGAATGAAACAGATAGGAAAGTTAATGTTACTGGGAGTTGTTTTTGCAATTCTTCTGGTAAGTCAAGGTTGCAAAAAGAGTTCTGGCCCTGGCGAAACGATTGAAGACATTCAACTAGGGAAACTTTCCAAAACCTGGAATGCCACATCAGTGACGTTGGACAACGTGGATCAAACTGGTTATGACAACTTTGCCCTTACCATTTCAGGAACTGCCGGAAGTACCACTTTTGGATACTCAGCAGCAGGTAGACCAACTACACTTAGTCCTTGGTTATCTAGTGGACAGTGGGCATTTGGAGCCAGTCCTGAAACACAAATTGTAAGGGACCCTGATACAGGAGATGTACTCAATATGACATACTCCGTCACCACTTCTCAATTACAGATCACATTTACGTTTGCTGGAGATGGATATCAAGGAGGTAGAGTTTCTAATGTAAAAGGTCAGTGGGTATTTACCTTCCAATAAACAAAACAAGACTTATAAAAAAAGGCAGGCTCAAAAGTAACACGTTTTGTTGAGCGAAAGCGAAACATCCCTTATTCTAAGTTCAAACTAAAGAGATTCTTCGCTTTCGCTCAGAAAAACGTCATTCCTTAACTTTTGAGCCGGCCTCTTTTTTATTTCAGTACAACAGTCGTTATCCCATCTCCCCCTCTTTCTATATGCTCGTGGCCAAAGCTCACCACACTTTTGTTAAGCTTTAGCCTATCCCGCACCACACCTCGCAAAACACCTTCTCCTTTACCATGCAAAATCCTTAACCCTCCATGGCCCAGTAGCACTGCATCATCCAGAAATTGATCCAAAACAGGAATAATCTCTTCTACCCTCATGCCTCTTACATCCAGCGTTGTATTAAAGCCGGTTTGCTTAGCTAATAGATCAACTCCAAAAGAGCGCCTGGATTTAACTGCTTTGTCTTCTCTAGCGCTGCTCTTAACAAGCTTCTCTACCTTAATGGACGATCGCATATCACCAAACTGTACAACAGCAGACTTGCCTTTTAGCGATATCACCTGGCCAGTTACATCCTGCCCCATCATTCTTACATAATCACCTTCTTCAATTTTTTCATTAATAGAAGCAACAGCGCGTTCTGCACTTGGCCTTACATTTTCCTTTAACCCTTCCAGGCTTTGCCTTACTC
>JBATLM010000110.1:0-3126 GCA_049289315.1 Cyclobacteriaceae bacterium | reverse complement strand
AGGAATTGGATCGCTCAACGATGGTTTTTAACTCAATCTGATCGATTGAGGACTGGCGATAAGATGGCTCCCGGCTGTTAATATCCAACCAAAGGTTTTATCTTTGCCGCCCAATATCAACCAAATTAAACCAAACTATGAATTTCAAAAGACTAACAGCCGTTATTTTCTTTGCTCTATTTTCTACTGCAATCCTAGTTTCTTGTGGTGGCAAACAAGCTGCGGAACAGACTGAAGAGGAGCATCCAACAGAAGAATCTGCTGAGCATCCAGCTGCTGCTGATTCAACAGAACATCCTGCAGGTGCTGAACATCCTACAGATTCTACCAGCCAGCAATAAGCTTACTTAAACCGGTTAAGCCGGGGTATTGGGTCGCGTAAATGAAAACGTAGTTTTTGTAGCAACTTCCTTTCCGTTTACCTCCAATATCGGATAAGCCAAAAAGTTGATAGGGCCGGAAGCGGGACTCGGGTTAACCTGAAGATCACGACCTCGGCTGAACTCAATACGATTGGCAGGATGGTGGCCAAAATAATAGGTAGCAAGTGCAGTGTATTTATTGCCTTCACTGATATCAATTGGCCACCATTTTCCTTCTGCATAAAACTCTGCCCAACAGTGATACCCATCTATTCCTCCGTCATTCCTTTCTGAGGGAATGGAAGCCCCTACTGCAAACCGCGCGGGTATACCAATTGACCTCGCCAGTGAGATAAAATAAGAATGGAACTCCGTGCAATTTCCTGTTTTCGAATCACAGGCATAATTGGCATCACCATTTCCATAATTACCAAACTTCATATAACGCATGTTGTCGATCACGTAATCGTACAACGCCCTTGCTTTGATGAGCTCACTCCCATCACGTCCTTTAATTGTTTCGTTGGCAATGGTGGCAAAGCGTCCACCTACCGGCATTAACCGATTTTCAGCCAAGTACATTTCATTAACAGGTGCCGCTTCAGCGATCGGTCCTTTTTCTTTGCGCTGCACCTTGTAGACAATTTCTATTGTCTTTTTACTTTGCGCAAGGCCCGGTTGCAAATACATGATGGTATTATTAAACACCTTATCTTGAAGCAACTCGTATTTAACGGGTGCATCCGTGGAGATAATTTCTATGGACTGGTAGTCGTCTGACGAGGGCATCGGAATCCACATCTTGGCCTCTCCTTTCAGTTCAGGCAGGTCTACCCGATAAGAAAATTCAAAGGCATCAGGCCCTTCTATCACACCCAGTAAGCGGGTAGAAGCACCCTTTACAGGAACGCGATCCCACGTCTTATCTGGCTTCTGCTTCCAAGCGTAATAAGGTTTTCCATTAAGTTTATGTACTGTGGTTTGTGTTACCTTCATGTCGCCTGGCTGGCCCTCCAAGAAAAAGTCAACATCGTATACATCGCCACTGATGTCGGCTAGGTCTACACATGCAAAATGATTGTTGGGGCCAAGGTTGGACAAGTACTCCGTGTGTACTCTTACCAGTTTCATGCGGTACTCATTACCCTCGTCTTCGACATGAAAATAGCCATCGTTTTCTTCCGTCTTCTTTTGAATGAAGTCTTTAATGCCTGATTCAATTTCAGCAATAGAGACCTTTTTAACATTGGTGTTTTGTTGCGCTACCTGAGTTTCCTTTTTGCCACCACAAGAAGTCAGCACCAGTACTACGAGGACAATAACGATTTTGAATACTTGATTTACCATGGCATAAATATAAGCAACTCAGCAGCGAATTGCGCGTTGTGGGGTAAGCAGTGCAAGTAGGCACGGAGGTAAGTTTCGCGCCAGAAATGTGTGGGTACTTTGCCGTTGTGAGTTGGTATTAGTTTATGTCTCTAGCTCTCAACCATAAGCAGCCGTCATTCTGAGCCACCGAGCGGCAGGTTTGCGGGTGAGGGCGAAGAATCTCATAGCTATGAAATGACTAAAAAGGAATACATCATTCCATAGCCACACCTCCAGGCCTCCATGGGATTCCTCGGTCGTTCCTCACACCTTGCAACCCCACTCCCTCCCGCCAGTAGTCGGGCACGCTGAATGACGGGATAGTTGAGGGATGTTGCACTCTTCACATTGCAAAGATGCCTCGTGCCTCGGCATAGCAGATAACTGAAGTAATCCCTCACCCATCTGCACATTTGAGTTGGCGCATGATCGTATTGCCCTCTCCGGCCGTGTCCGCCCGCTGGCGGAGAGAGGGAGCAGAATTGGTTAAGTAATGATTAAGTTTTTGGGTGAGGTTGAAAGCAATGCCAGGTAACAAAGCAAATAAAGCGCGGAACTAGTTCCGCGCCTGGTATTGATAAGTACAAAAAGATATTTGGTGAGGAACAGACTATTCTTCTGCTTCAGCAAGGTTAAGTCCCTGACGTAGTAAGGTGACTCCCATCAACACCAACCAAAGTGCTTTCACATGAAACAAGGGCTTATACAATTCAAAGTTATCCGGGATGGCCAGGATTAAGCCGACAGCGGCAACTCCTAATAGTAAGGTAAGTCCACCCAGCCACACAGGTACGATCTTCCACTTAATAAAAGCAAAGGCCAGCAATACTAACCCTACACCAGAAAAGATTCGTCCAAAGCGCACAAAGCAGGTAACATATTGATTGGTAGAAAGAATGCTGTCCATAAACAGTTGAATTTCTTCAGCAGACTTTCCCGCTGTTTTTCCTACACCCCAGGCTCCGAAATTGTAGTAAAATGCAGCTGCAATAGCCAATGTAAATGTGCCCACGATCACCATTCCAGCACCGGGTAACATGACTACACGGAACGGTTTTTTAGAGGCTATGGATACCAATGAAAACATGGCGATGGCCATTGTTACCCATCCAAAAATGTGCACTCGGTACATCCAAATCCAGTACCACACGCGCTCCCCCACGGCCTCAAAATCAGAGGCTACAATGTACTCTCCTATATGATGGGACGATAAGGCCCAGCCTCCCCACAGCATGATCGCGGCTGCAATAAAAGCCCATCCTGTGAAATTGGTTTCAAAATCCTTCTTCATAGTTTTTCGGTTTTTAGTATTCGGTAAACATACTTGGAAGATATTTATTGGTGTGTGACAACTGTTACAGAGCAAGAACTTTATAAGTAATACCTTGTGATGTGA
>JBATLM010000109.1:0-8138 GCA_049289315.1 Cyclobacteriaceae bacterium | reverse complement strand
AATCATTCTCCTGCCTTAAAATTCGAATCGCATTTTGATGGTACTTAACCGCGTTTTGGTGGTTACCCATGATGGAATAGACATCAGCTATTGCAATGTATACTTTGCCTAGTTGGTTATTGTTTTCTTTCTCTTCAGCAACTCTTGCCCCTTCAAAGTAGCTTTCCAGTGCATGGCTCAAGTCACTTTTAAGCCTGAGGGAGTTTCCTTTTTCGAGATATCCTGAAAAGACATAATCAGGCGAATCTAATAAGATAGACTTCTGTATAAGTTTTTCGCTATAAAGTAGCTTTTTATCATTATTGCTATGGTTTATAGCTAGTTCTTTAAGTATTTTTAATTCGCTCTCTTTTCTATAATTGCCTGCTGAATAGATGGATTCAATGCTATCAGAGATAGTAATAGTTTGTGCACTTAAAAAGAAGTATGATATAAAAAAAAAGCCCACTGTTAAATAGGCTCTCTTTGTAAATGAGATATTAATTCCTTGCCAGTTCACAAACCCATTTATAGTTCTAATAATCAATGTACTTGGATTTTAGGATCGATATGAAACATCCCGTTTCGCTTGGATCCATTATTAGTGACAGTAAAAGAGATTTTGTACTTGTACTTTTCACCGCCACCTGTCTTGCTTTTCACAGTGCCAGTTACACTTTCAGGAATCTGCCCGTTGCCTTTAAGAATGTTCTTGTCAAAAACATTTTTACCACCTTCGTGATTAATTGAAACGATGTTGACTACATCATTAGATGGGGCGTTAGAAGACACACCTTCCCAAGTAACGGTGTCTCCCAAATTAACATCAATGGTGAACTCTTCGTTAGCAATACTGGGATCTTGCCCAAAATTACACGATGCATTTACATCCTGCTTATTAATTCGTGCAGTATCAACATAAAGTGTTACCACAACTTCCTCGGGCTTTCTGCTGAGTCCGAATAGTTTCAAAAAGGGAAATGCACTAAGAGTAAGGAATAACCCTGACTTCTTAATGAATGATCTTCGGTTTTCCATAGTTAGTTAGGTTTTTAGATTAAGCCAATTAATTCAGACTCATCAATATAAGGAAAATTGACTAAAACTTAAGCGAATAACCTGATGGAAAGCAATGGAGTAAGAGGTGCACTAAGTATTTAAAGAAAGGTGTGCCTAGCCTTACCCCATCGCTACACCAATTAAGCTCAATAAAAAAGCCCCATCGAATTTCGACAGGGCTTTTTAAGTTTAGATATTCGACCTTTACTTAATCTCCAGGTTCAGCTTTTGATTAAGGCTAGGTACTTCACCGTTGAAAATAGTATTCAACTTAGTAAGGTGTCCAACCAGTTCGGCTGACAACTCTTTGAACACAACATATGCGCCATCTGTTGGTTTCCCAACTCCGGTCTCTACGCTTCTTCGTAGAGATGATAGCCTGTTGTTGAGTTTAATTGGGAAGTTCAAAGGATCCTGTCCACTTTGATTCTTTGTTTGGTAAAGATCATTTTCTATTACAGTTATCTTATCCATGAAGCTTTGGGCTGCAGCCTTTGCAGACGGATCGCTAATAGATCTTAAGCTTTCATTGATCTTGCTCTTGGCTTCACGAATTTTTATTACCGCTTCGTTGGCTTCACTTTCTTTATCTCTGATTTGGGTAGCCAAGTCAAATGTTTCTTTAAGATCAGCTTCTGTAACACCTTTTACGTTGGGATCCATCTTAATCTTAAATGGATGTGTTGCCGTGTAGCTACCTGCTGTAAGTTTCACTTTGTAGTCGCCAGGGGCAGCAGTCGGGCCACGTTGGGGTCTACCGCTCCAAATGATGATGCCATCAAAAACAGTAGCACCTGGATAGTGAAGATCCCATGTAAATGAATTAAGTCCTGTTGCAGTGGTAGGCTTAGTACTTCCTCCACTCATCCACCAAGGAACATTAGGGTCTTTTTTATTTACCTTTTCTTTTCCAACATGGGTAGCGATCACATTGTCCTTAGCATCCAGTATCTCAACCTTAACTGAGTCCAAACTGTTCTTCAAGTAGTACTGAACTTTTAAATCGTAGATGCCACGTATAGGATCTGTTGGTTTGAAAAGTATAGTGTTTTGCTTGGCAAGGTCTGCAGTGATTTGGCGCATCGGGTTAATATCATCCAATATCCAAAATCCACGACCGTGTGTTCCTAATACAACATCGCTGTCTTTGATAACAAGGTCACGAATAGGTGTGTCAGGCAAATTTAATTGTAGCGACTGCCATACATCACCAGCATTGAATGATACGTAAGCGCCATGCTCTGTTCCAAGGAATAACAATCCTGGTCTTTCAGGGTCTTCGCGAACTGATCTTGCAAAGTGTCCATCTTTTATGCCTGTAATGATCTTGGTCCAGGTTTTTCCGTAGTCAGTTGTTCTGAATACATAAGGCTGACGATCATCTACCTGATATCTGTTGGCGGCTAAGTACAAAGTACCTGGCTTGTGTACGGACTCTTCAATAATACTTATTCTTGAAAACTTGGGTAAGTCCTTAGGTGTAATATCCTTCCAGGCTTTTCCTCCATTTTGTGTAATGTGAACCTTTCCATCATCTGAACCTGCCCAGATAGTATTGACATCGTGATTGGATGGAGCCAAGGCAAATACAGTGGCATAGATCTCAGGACCATTCATATCATTGGTAATTACTCCTCCAGTTTTACCAAGGGTTTCAGGGTCGGCATACGTTAAGTCTGGACTAATCTTCTCCCAGGTTTGCCCATCATTTGTTGTCTTCCACACGTGCTGAGAGCAAGTGTACATGATGTTAGGATCTTTCGGTGCAAACATGATAGGGAAGGTCCACTGCCAACGTTCTGGCAATGCACTTGCAGGTTCACCAGAAAAGAATCTTGGATAAACCTGAATATCTCTGATTTGACCTGTTTTTCTATTGTAGCGAGTGAGCAATGCACCTTGACTACCAGCATAAAATACATCTGGGTCAGTAGGACTTTGTGTAATCCATCCACTCTCTCCACCTCCAACTTCATAATACCAGCCATGGTTAGGGCCTCGTGCCTGCATTTGGTCCCATCCGTCACTTGCCATAGCTAGTGTACTATTGTCCTGCTGAGCTCCTGCAACGTGATAGGGCACATCACTGGTCGTCATCACATGGTAAAATTGAGTAGTAGTATAATCCTGCTCTGTCCAGGTTGCGCCACCATTTAAGCTAACGGCTCCACCACCATCATTGGACGTAACCATTCGTTGCGGATTGTTGGGGTCGATCCATAGATCATGATTATCTCCATGCGGTGGTTGAATTTCCGTATCAAAAGTCACCCCGCCATCCGTTGATTTCCAGAAGTCTACATTGAGACCATATACTATGTCCTTATTTAAAGGATCGGCAACCAGTCGAGAGTAGTAAAATGCGCGTTGGCGTAGCTTGCGTTCATTGTTCACCATTTTCCATGTCCATCCACCGTCATCTGAACGAAAAACTCCACCTTCGTTGGCCTCTACAACTGCCCATACGCGATTAGGGTCAGCAGGTGAAACCACCACTCCGATTTTTCCAAGAGGACCTTCCGGCATACCAGGATTTTTGGTCAACTCAGTCCATGTTTCTCCACCATTTTGAGATTTCCAGAGTTTACAATCTGGCCCACCTCCCCACATTTTCCAGGCCTTGCGATAAACTTGCCAGGTAGAAGCGTAGAGTACATTTGGGTTAGTGCGATCAATAATTAAGTCAGCGGCACCAGCTTTTGGACTTACAAACAATACTTTTTTCCAGTTATTACCACCATCAGTAGATTTGAATACTCCGCGTTCTTCATTGTCACCATAAGGATGACCCAATGCGGCTACATATACAATGTCGGGGTTGGTAGGATGAATACGAATGCGAGAAATGGCTTGCGTATCTTTCAGTCCAAGCGATCTCCAAGTTTTTCCACCATCGGTGGTTTTGTAAACTCCTTCACCTTGAGTAATACTTCCTCTTAGTTGGGTTTCACCACCTCCAATGTAAACTATATCCGGATTCGTTTCAGCCACGGCAACCGCTCCAATAGACGAGGAGTTGATTTGCCCGTCCGTTACTGGAAACCATTCGCTTCCTCCATCAACAGTTTTCCATAGTCCTCCACCAGTCGCTCCAAAGTAGTATTCATTGGGCCTTCCAGGGCTTCCCATGGAGCTCAAGGATCTTCCGCCACGATTTGGGCCGATATTTCTCCACGTGAGGTTGTTATAGAATGATGGATCAAAAACAGGTTTTGTTGGACTTTGTGCGTATGTGCTATCACTTGCCATCCATAAGAGGAATATGGCGGTGAGCAAACGAACTGGTGAGAATCTCATAAAAAGTTGGGTTTTAGTCTAGTGCGGGCAAAGTATTGTTAAATCCAAAATAATACAATGGGTATTATATAAGCAGCGGTCCACCTGGAGGTGTTAGGGCTTGATATTCTAGATGGCTATAAAAAATGGTGCTTGAAGGTATACATGTAAGATATTTCATTGAATTCGGTACATTATTTCATTATATAAGTAAAATACCTACTTATTAGTGGTTACCCTATTTGGTTCTTATGTATGATTATAGGGATATTTGAATAATATCCTATTTGAGCCAAATACCTTGAACAAACCGTCTATTATACATGAAGCTTTTCAATCGAATAATCTTATTATTTGCTCTAATCATTTCTTTCGTTGGCGTTCATGCCAATGATATCCAAGTAAGCAGTGCCACACTTGTTGGGCAGGATGTGACTGCGGGAGCGAATAACCCAGCCAATTTTACATTTGCGCAGTTTGATATCAACTGGAGTAATTCCTGGCGAGTGGGAACCGGCCCCAATAACTGGGACGCAGCATGGGTTTTTATTAAGTACAGAATAGAAGGAGGGACAGGTTGCACTCCGGGGGATTGGCAACATGCTACATTGAGTAACGTAGGGGGTAATCACTCTATAACCACTCCAAATGGAGTTGCAGGGACCATCTCACCATCTGCAGATGGTAGGGGTGCTTTTATGTATCGCTCTGCTAATGGATCAGGGGCAATCAATTGGGATCAGGTATTGTTGCGGTGGAACTACGGTGCTGACGGCTTACTGGATGCCTGTAATGTTTCGATAAAGGTGTTTGCTGTTGAAATGGCTTATGTTCCTCAAGCAAGTTTTTATATTGGCGATGGCGCAGCAAATGCCGGACAGTTTGAAAGTGTAATTTCTGGAACTCCTTTTCAAGTGACTGGCGAAGGTGCTTTAACGCTCGGAGGTGGTGGAGCTGGTTCAGTAGGAAACAACAACCGAGCGGGTGAGGCAGCCCCTCAAGATGATTTTAATGATGGTACTTCAGTTGCTTTACCAGCGGCTTTCCCTAAGGGGTTCAATAGCTTCTATACCATGAAGTATGAGATAAGTCAGGAGCAATATGCGGAGTTTTTAAATGTACTCACAGTTACGCAACAATTGGCCAGGCATGGTGCGACTGTAGTCAATCGATATTTTAATAATGGAGGAACACCTCCAACTCGCAATGGTGTTAAATGTATGGTACTTCCGTCAGGCAGCACACCTGGAACTTATGCTTGCGACTTGAATAATAATGGAACAGCCAATGAGACGAACGATGGGCAAAATATAGCTTTTGCCAGTCTTAGCACGATGGATTTTCTTGCCTACTTAGATTGGGCAGCATTAAGGCCAATGACTGAATTTGAATTAGAAAAAATTGGAAGAGGAACTAACCCAGCCGTACTCAATGAATATGCATGGGGCTCCACAACACTTCATGCTACTACTTATGCAGCACTTACCAACGGAGGAGCAGGTAATGAATTACCTAATGCACCAAGTACCACATTAGGAAACGCTGTCTATAGCACAACAGCTAATGTGGGAGGGATTCAAGGGCCACTAAGAGTTGGGATTTTTGCTACCGCTACTTCTTCCAGGGTTGTTTCTGGTGCCAGCTACTACGGAGCAATGGAAATCACAGGGAATGTATGGGAGTTAGTTGTAGGGGTTGGCGGACTTTCCGGAAGATCATTTACGGGTGTTCACGGAAATGGTGCTGTGTCTACTGCAGGTTTTGCCAACGAAGATTTTTGGCCTGGCTCTAATGGAAATAACAATATTGCAGTCGCCAACATCGCTGGCAACCCAGGGTCGACTTCTTTTGCTGGCATAATGTTTAGAATGGGATCCTGGCAAGATGGAAATTGGCTTCGTTTATCGGACAGAGGTTACCCCGGATGGACTGGTATGGGGGGTAGAGACGCACGAATGGGTGGTCGTGGAGTAAGAATAGCTCCTTAAATATCAATTTGTTGGGAAAATTCACATCGATATTTTTCTCAACACTCCTCATTATTCTCTCCATAAGCGCCCGTGCGCAGTTTATTGGTGGAAATAATGATGGAGGTGCAACTGCTTTGTCATGTGCTACCACTTTGAATGGAACAGCAGCCTTTTCACTAAGTGCGATAACTGGATCTTCCGAGTTTTGTAACTTCAGTACTCAAACATATAGTGTTGTTGTTACTGGAGGCACTCAAAACCAAACTTTCCTTTGGAGTGTTCCTGTAGGAGCATCGGTAATAAGCGGACAAGGAACTTCATCTGTTCTTGTCCAGTTTGGAAACACACCTGGTAATGTAAGAGTTGATGTATTCAACGATTGTAATTCAATTTTTAGTTCTTTACCAGTCACAGCAGGTAGTTGTATTTTCTTTCAGGGTGGAAGTAATGATGGCTTCAGTATTGTAGAAGACTGTGCATCCAATCTCAACGGAGGATCTGTATTTATACCCGATCCCATTGTGGGCTCTACCACTTTTTGTGATTTTGCAACCGAGTCCTATTCCATCATAGTTGCGGGTAGCACGATAGAAACTACTTACCTATGGAGCGTGCCAGCGGGTGCAACCATTACGAGTGGTCAGGGTACTAACAGCATACTTGTTACTTTTGGTAATACAGCAGGCAACGTTAGTGTAGATGTATCCAATTCCTGTGAAACCATCAATGTTTCTTTACCGGTAAGTGCAACAGCCTGTCTTTTTTATGCCGGTGGTAGTAATGATGGATTTACCACCACTACTGATTGTGCTTCTAATCTGAATGGCGGGTCTGTATTTACACCAGGGCCGATTGTGGGGTCCGCTGCATTCTGTGATTTTGCAACTGAAACATATTCCATTACAGTAGCCGGAGCAACTATTGAAACTACCTATAACTGGAGTGTTCCTCCCGGTGCTGTGATTACCAGCGGGCAGGGGACAACTGAAATTTTGGTCACCTTTGGAAATACTGGAGGTAATGTGAGTGTGGATGTTTCAAATCCATGTGAAACCATCAATGTAGCTTTGCCGGTGAGTACCACTGCTTGTATATTCTATGCAGGGGGCGACAACGATGGCTTTAGTAGCACTACAGATTGTGCTTCAAATCTTAATGGCGGATCCACCTTTGTTCCTGGGGCTATAGTAGGTTCTATTTCTTTTTGTGATTTCGCCAGCGAAACTTATTCTATCACTGTTGCCGGAGCCACGGATGAAACTACTTATTTGTGGAGTGCGCCACCCGGAGCTACCGTCACCAGTGGGCAGGGAACAACTTCAGTTTTGATCACCTTTGGCAATACTGCAGGCAATGTGAGTGTAGCGGTTTCCAATCCTTGCGAAACAATTAATGTGCAACTGGCTGTAAGTTCTACTGCCTGTATTTTTTACGCTGGTGGAAATAATGATGGCTTTAGTTATACTGAAACATGTATCGAGAGCCTCAATGGAACGTCTGGATTTATTCCTGGACCTATCGTGGGCTCAACCGCTTTTTGTGATTTTGCTACAGAGTCCTATACAATTACGGTGGCTGGTGCTAATGCTTCAACTGTATATAGCTGGAGTGTTCCACCAGGTGCAACCATTTCAAGTGGTCAGGGCACCAATACCATTTTGGTCACCTTTGGCAACACGGCAGGAAATGTAAGTGTCAATATTAGCAATGATTGTGAATCGGTGCCAGTTTCATTGGCTGTTAGTCCGACTAGCTGTATTTTTTATGCTGGAGGAAATAGTGATGGGTTTGCGTTCACATTGGCTTTCAACATTCCATTACCGATTGAATTGGTGGCGTTTGAGGGTAGCGTAG
>JBATLM010000108.1:0-51527 GCA_049289315.1 Cyclobacteriaceae bacterium | reverse complement strand
ACATTCCGACCGTAAGCATAAAGGACTCCATTTACATACTGAATCCCGGCTAAATCTTGAGTGATCGTATACCCTGAAGTGGATGTACTGATCATTACTGCACTTCCCGTTGTTGGGGTTCCGCTTCCAGGAGCGGGATTAAAGGTAATTTTATAAAGATCAACTGGCTGAGAGCCAATATCATTGTTTCTAATGCGAGCAAAAAGTGTATGGTTTGGCCCCGACTGTAGTTCTTCAATGCTGAAGTTAGAAGGCAGCCCAGAGACAGGAATAGCCGGAGTCCATACCCCTCCTTTATTTGCTGAATAATAAAAATCCCCGTTATATGTAAATGCAAAGAATCGTGACTGGTCCGTATTGACAGCATATCGGATATTAGGATCAACGGGAAGCGGAATATCAGTCCAGTTCACACCATTGTCAATCGATTTTTTCCCAACAGACCCATATCCATAGATTTCGTCATTATCGAGTTTTATAAAATTCTGAATCCTATTGAAGTAAGCACCGGGAGCCGTTAGTTCAACTCGTAGCCAGTTTGTGCCCTGATTTGCCGATGTGTATAGACTGCGCTCCGAAGCAACAACAATGCGACTCTCATCATTGGTTATGACCATATCGTTGAAACGATGATCTTCAATTCCTGAATTGGAAGAAATCCATGTTGAACCACCATTTGTCGATCGGAAAAATCCAATCTCCTGTGTGCCCACATAAATTTGATTATGGGTTTTCGCCAGCAAAAAATTAGGGAAGGCTCCAGCTATGGCAAAATTAACGTTCTGTTGAACCCAATTGTTCATGCCTGTTAAGTCCTTCCGGTATAAAATCCTATTGCTCCAATCTCCGTAAAACAAATAATTTTTCACTCCATCGGTTCCCGAAGCCATAACAGCATCATCCCCGACAGTTGAGAGTGAGAGTCCCTCGCCTACTCCAATATCATCCCAGGAGACCCCATTCCACTTAAAAACACTATTTCGGTTAGCACAATAAACGTTAGCTCCATCAGGTGTTACTGCAGCAGAGGTGATACTGATATCACCTAAACCTGTTGTAATCTCAGAAAAATTATACCCGTCATCATCTGATTTGTATATTCTAGCTGTGCCACAACAACGCCACGCAAAAATATTTCCAGCAGCATCAACCAAGAGGCCATCATATGGACCTCCTGTATAAACATGTCCAATCGCCCAGGTTACTCCTCCATCTATAGAATTATACACAACGCTATTGGAACCAGCTTTTCCTGCCATAATTATTGAATTGTTGGCAGCGTTAATCAAAATCTCTTGTCCCGAATCGAATCCTCCATCTGATGAACTCGTACCGGTATTTACCTTTGCCCAGGTCAGCCCATCATCGGTCGATTTATAAAAATCATTTCCTACAACGGCAAACATATTCCCGTTTCCAGCGATTGCCATATCGCTGATGTATTCGTTGGTCAGCCCAGTGATCGCAATAGGGCTCCAACTAACGCCATTGTTAGATGAGCGATAAAGTTTGCTATTATTATTAGCTATCAGCATCAAAGTTCCTGTCCCAGATGCTATTTCAGCATCGGCAATATTCCCACCATAAGGTCCATTTTTCTTTTCCCATTGGATTTGTGCTTGGCCTACCATGCTTATCGCAAGACATCCTAAAACAATAAGTAAAATCCTTCTCATGTGTATCCGGTCGTAGTATCTCTTATTTCTATAATAGTTCTCATATCAATTTCCTGGCAGTGTTGGCAACTCAATTTCTGTCAGCGAATTTTCGCCTGGAGGTGATTCCCCCCCTCCAGAACTGCTTCCAAGTAGGGCAACTACACCCCCCACCACAGCCAGTGGCACGATGACCTTAGCCAGCATTGGGATTTTTGGTGCTACTTTGAAATATGGTGTGTACGCTACTTCATCACTGTTCTTGGCATCACTGATCTTCAGTCGGTAGTCACTCCCCGGTTTTGATTTGGCCGGAATGTTTAATGTATAAATGCCATTGTTGGGGTGGTTCATCGCACCATCCAACCTCAGGTTGCCCTTGTACAGCTCCAGGTGAATGGGGTTGTTGGTACCGGCCTTCCATGTAATATTGTAAGTCTTTCCTCTTTTATAGGATTTCTTAGTAGAGAAATTTTGCAGCTTAACAAAAGGAGTGTACACCCTTCCCTTTATCTCTAATGCTATCCTTCCTTTATAACCCCCATACTCCTGGCGCATATTCCACTCTACACGTTTATTCGTCCCTGGCTTTACTTCAGCACCAATATCACCAGTCACATTTTTTAATGGTTCAGTGAAGTTGTCATTGGAACTATAGAGGTTAAGTAAATATTCGTGATTGGTGTTAGCGTCTTCCAGATTATAAAAGACAATAATCTTTCCGCCTTCAATATCCACCTTGTTGATAGAAACCTTTTGAGCACAGAGGGGTGTAAGAAGTACGAGACCAAAAATTGCGGCAAGTAAAAACCTATTCATACCTGGGAATTTGTTGAATTGATAAAGTTACTTTATTAATAGAAAAACTACACTCTTCTTACACTAGGTTTAATGCCCTCAAAGCGCAATAAGTAAATGGAATACTTCAATAGATTCAAATCACTCTCTTTTGAGGCAAAAGGAGTATTCGTCAAAGATTTGCGTGTGGCAACATCTAAATGAACCAGCTAAGGATTACCTCGCAATGAAGATAAAATCACTTCCTGGTGCATTATCACCGAATTCACCCATGCGAGGCTGCGGTTGACCCCGGCTTCCATGCAAAACTGTAACTTTTGCCTCTTTTGTAATTTTTGGCCGGATCAAAATCCTTGAGTTTAACGAAAGGAGAATAAACGGTGCCTATAATCTCAAGAGAAATGCGCCCTTTGAAGCCCCCGTACTCTTCCTTAATATTCCATGTGATTTTCTTATTGAGACCAGGGACAACCTCTGCTCCTATATCGCCTGTCACTTTGGCCAGAGGGGCTACAAAATTATCCCGAGAGGCATATAAGTTTAATTTGTATTCATTGTTTGGATTGGGGTCCACCAGATCATAAACAACAATGATATTGTTTCCAGCCAGCTCAATACTCTTAATTTGTGCAGTTTGAGCCTTTGCCCCTAGAAACGCTAGGGTGAGGACAAGCGTAAAGACATTTCTCATAGAAGTCAGGTTGGAGGGGTAATTTAACTGAAAAGGTGGAGAAATTCACAGATATCAGTAAATGCTAAGTTTCGAACTTAGATAGGCCATTATGGGCTTGGAGTCCTAACTTATCCTACTCCAATTAACTGCAGTTTTTCGTAAAGACTCGATTTGAGTCCGTATCAGGTTGTTTTCAGGTTTTTCGAGATCGGGGTCACCTTCTAAGAGGGCTATGGCCGCATCTCGAGCTTGTTGAAGAAGCAATCCATCTTTACTCAAATCGGCTATCAATAAGTCCAAGGCTCCACTTTGCTGTGTGCCCATCAGGTCGCCTGGGCCCCGCAGTTTGAGGTCCGTCTCTGCGATCTCAAATCCGTTATTGGTCTTCACCATGGTGTTTAATCGAATTTTAGAATCTGCGCTGAGTTTGTAATCAGTCACTAAAATACAATACGACTGTTCACCTCCACGCCCTACCCGTCCTCGCAACTGATGCAATTGTGACAACCCGAATCGCTCAGCACTTTCAATGATCATCACTGAGGCATTGGGTACATCCACCCCAACTTCTATAACGGTAGTGGCCACCATTATTTTTGTTTCGCCTTTTACAAAACGTCCCATTTCAAATTCTTTGGCATCGGGTTTCATCTTGCCGTGCAGAATGCTTATGGGCATATCAGGGAACGCCCGCGCCACACTTTCATAACCATCCATCAGGTGTTTGAGATCCAGCTTTTCCGATTCTTCAATGAGTGGATACACCATATAGATTTGACGTCCTGCTGCAATCTGCTGACGCATAAATTCATTGATTTTCAATCGATGTGAATCGTATTGGTGTGTGGTCTTAATCGGCTTTCTTCCCTTTGGCAATTCATCAATGGATGATATTTCCAAATCACCATACAAGGTCATGGCCAACGTGCGGGGAATTGGAGTGGCCGTCATCACCAGTACATGCGGATAAACATTTTTGTTTTTCTGCCACAGTTTGGATCGCTGCGCTACGCCAAAACGGTGTTGCTCATCAATCACTGCCAGCCCCAAGCGACTAAACTTTACACCATCTTCTATAAGCGCATGAGTGCCAATCAAAATTTTTAACTCTCCCGTTTCAAGGCGATAATGTAATTCTGTTCTTGCTTTCTTTTTGGTTGATCCCGTGAGCAATGAAATAGACAAGTTCATCAGGTCAGCATACTTTTTCAGATTGGCATAATGCTGTTGCGCCAATATCTCTGTAGGCGCCATCAATGCAACCTGTGCATCGCTGCCAATCACTAGCAGCATACAAATAAAAGCCACTATGGTTTTTCCGCTGCCCACATCTCCTTGCAACAATCGGTTCATCTGCCTGCCCGACCTCATATCGGCATAGATCTCTTTTATAACTCTTTTCTGCGCATCAGTGAGTGAGAAAGGCAAATGCTCTTCATAAAACTTAGTGAGAATAGTAGCATCATTAAAAACGATACCCTTAAATTTCTCCTGCCGCACCAGCTTCATTTTGATGAGCCGCAGCTGAATGTAAAACAACTCTTCAAACTTTAATCGTTCCTGTGCTGCGGCCAACAACTGATGCGACTGAGGAAAATGAATATTGATTAATGCCTCCTTTTTAGAAATAAGTCGTTGTCTTTTAATCAATTCTCCGGGAAGGGTTTCCCTGATATGGTTGATGGCAACAGTCAGCAACTCGCGTTGTAACTTCACCAAGAACTTGTTGTCAACATATTTTGACCTGAGCCTTTCGGTGAGTGGATAAACGGGCTGCAGAAATCCTTTTTTTTCTTTACTGATAGTAACAGGTTCTACCTCAGGATGCGCGATTGATATCGTTCTTCCAAATCGGTTGGGTTTTCCAAATATGATGTACTCGATACCGGGTTTAATCTTATTCAATACCCAATTGATTCCTTGAAACCACACCAATTCCAATTCTCCGGTTGGGTCTTCAAAGTAAGCGACCAATCTTTTTTTTCTGCCAGCACCTATCATCTCAAACCGAAGGATCTTCCCTTTGATTTGCACATGAGGCATCGTTTCATTTACCTCTTTGATGGTGTAGAATTGAGTTCTGTCTTCGTAACGAAACGGATACTGTTGTATTAAATCACCATAGGTAAAAATCTTTAGCTCTTTTTGTAAGAGCACTGCACGCTGAGGGCCAACGCCTTTTAAGAATTCAATGGAAGTGTCGAAAAATGTAGCCACACTAATTGCTTAAAGAATATCACCCAATAGCCGGCTGCAATGATGAACTGCAATGATATCAATTCTATCCTCAGAATAAATCCGGTAGATTACCCGATAAGTTCCTTCGATAAGTTCCCTTAAGTTTTCCTGACCAACTTGAGGCACAGCTCTGCCAGCTTTTGGATAGGTTTCTAAAATCAATACCCTCTCAAATAGTCTTTCTATTTGTACCTGCGCAAAGTAGGGGGAGTCTTTTGAAATGAAGTCTGCTATAGATGACAGGTCATCAATAGATTGTCTCGTCCACCTTATTTCAAAAGCCATTTTTTAAGTTTCTCCTTTGCTTCAATGGTAGAGTACACTTCTCCTTTTTCACTCTGCTCCATTCCTAGTTCAATTTTTTGAAGAAGGATAATTCTCTCAAATAATTCCTCTATGGAAAACTTGTCTGGCAGATCTTTTAATGTTTGAAGAAGCTTTTCTTTTGTTAACATATATCCAAATTTAATGAAAAAATGCCTCATCCCTACGCGGGTTAACAAGCCCCCTGCCGACCTAAATTTTGGAACTTAAATTAATTCTTCCAATTAAGCGTGTTGATCATTTCCATCATGTCCTTCTTCACATATTCGATGGCGGGGCGAAGGGAATCATTTTGAACTTTGACATTGAAGTACAAAGCTGCCCGCAAAAAATTCCTCGATGAATCGGTCATCGTAAACTGAAACTGACTGGGAACTTCACCGTCTATTTCAGCGATAACGGCTACCTTTCCGCTTTCCGTTTTGGTGATACTCTCATCAATAGCATAAGCTTTGATCTGATGTTTCGCTGTAAGCACGTAAGCATCATTTAAATATTCTTTCAATAGCTCCTCACTGTTTTCCAATTGCTTGTACGTAACATGAATGGTCGCTTTTAATTCAGGATATGCTATTTCAACCCAATGTTTTTCTCTTACCCAGGAAGTGTCCTTTTTTAGCAGAGCATAGGTAGAATATTTAAAATAGTAAGGCAGTGAATCTGCGGTAGCTTGATAGGCAGCTGGTGGTAAAATCAAACGGTTATAGCCTTTAGGCTTGGGGGCGTATTCTGTTTGGCAAGCACCAAAGATTAATCCTGAAATGAGTAACAACGTCAGGCAGCGAATCATGGTTTTGGCAGTGTTTGTTGGTTGATCAAAACCCTTACTCTCTTAATACGCCTTTTATCTACCGAAACAATAGTAAATACAAATCGATCAAAAGTAATTTGGTCTGCCACCTTTGGCATTGCCGAGTTGATTTCCAAAATCAACCCTCCCAAAGATTCACTTTCCCCTTTCACCGGGTCAAATAGGTTTGACTCTACCTCAATGGTTTTGCAGAAATCATGAAGAGAGGTTTTTCCTTCAAACACAAACGTGTTTTCGTCAATTTTAACGAACGATGCATCTTCCTCATCAAACTCATCGTTGATGTCACCGATAATTTCCTCAATTAAATCTTCGAGCGTGATCACACCGGAAGTGCCTCCATACTCATCCACCACAACGGCCATGTGTACGCGCTTATTCTGAAAGTCCTTTAGTAGTGAGTCCAATTTTTTTGTCTCTGGCACAAAAAGCCCCGGCCTGATCAACTTTTGCCATTTGAATTTCTCATCCTCATCTAAAAAGGGGAGAAGGTCTTTGATATAAAGTACCCCTTCTATTTTATCTATTGTTTCTTTGAATACTGGTACTCTCGAAAATCCCGAAGAGTTAATGAGTTCCATTAACGCAGTAAAATTGAGATCGTACTCCACGGCAGAAACATCTACGCGAGATTGCATGATTTGCTTCACGGTAAGTGTACCGAAGTTCACAATCCCTTTTAATATATCTTTTTCCTCAGCGGTTGTCTCATTATTTTCGGTGGTGATCTCCAAAGCCTGGTTTAATTCTTCTACAGTAGTGCTGTATCCTTTCTTTTTAAACCTTCGCTCCACCACGTTTCCCATTTTTAAAAGCAACCAAGAAATGGGAATGCATACGCGTTCGAGCACTTTCCAAACCGGACTCATCAACCGTGAATAGAACAGGTTGCGCTGAGCCGCAAATACTTTAGGTATAATCTCTCCAAAGAAAGTAATGGCAAAGGTGATGCTAAACGTTACTACCCCCACTATAATTTCTGTAGGGTTACGTGTGGCTGCCAACTCCCACATCAAGAAAGTAGACAAAGTAACAATGGCTACATTCACGAAGTTGTTTATAATCAAAATCGTAGCTAGCAGTAGTCGGGGATTCTTAAGGAGATATACGATGTTTTTATCGCGCTGATCTTCCGAATCTCTGCAACGATCAAGGTCATCCGTCTTCAATGAAAAGAAGGCTACCTCAGATGCCGACACCATTGCTGAAAGAAAAAGCAATAGGGCAATTGCAATAAAGCCAGATAGTAAAAAAGGATCGGGGGTTCCCGATAGTAAATCTGCCAGTAGCGTGCTACTAGGAGGTTCGTCTAATGAAGTGGGTGTTTCCAAAATCAGGAAATAGGTGCAACATTAAAACGGCAAATCATCTGACGAGTCAGATGGCTTGTAATCAGTATTACCACCCGGGGAGCTAGAAGCCGAAGAGGGTGAATAATCAGAAGAGCCGCCTCCTGATGGCTTAGTACTAAGCATGGTCATATTGTCCCCAACTACCTCTGTCGTGTATCGGGTCACATTATCCTTTTCCCATGACCTTGTGCGCAATTTACCCTCTATATATACCATGTCGCCTTTGTGAAGATACTTGGAAGCAACATCGGCCAACCCTCTCCACAATACAATGTTATGCCACTCTGTAATCTCTTTGCGTTCTCCAGTTGTTTTGTCCTTGTAGGTTTCTGATGTGGCCATACTAAAATTGGCCACCGTAGCTCCGTTTTCAAGATGGCGCACTTCCGGATCCTTGCCGAGGCGCCCTACCAAAATCACTTTATTTACTCCTGACATATTTTTTGATGAATTATTCTCTTTAATTGACTAACACTGCATTCCAAATGTCCTATACGCGAGCGAAAATCGGATTACAAAAGTACCAAATTTCTCCGGCTACTCTAATGCCCCTTTTTTTGATAAAAAACGAGAAACCAATGCCGGTTTTGGCAAGGCGGCTACCTCCGCAGGAGAATATAGCTTAACCCCCAATAAATCAGAAAGATTCCTGGCCGAGAAACCCCGAGACAACGACAGCAATACAAAGCGGGCTAAAATATGCTGATGCGTTAAAACATGCTTATACACTTCACTCCTGAATTCAATATTCAACCTCATCGTCCCAAGTACTTTGTCATTTTTATTGAGCACTTCAGGGCGTTGATGCCTTTTACTTTCTATCAAATAAAAATCATAAAGACCACTCCAAATGTCCTTGCCGCTTCTTTTTTTCATAGCAAGCTTGTTGCCTTTTGTAATGATGAAATAGGTAAAATACCGGGTGCGAACTTTTACCTTTTTAGTTTTTACGGGAAGTAAATTTTGCATTTGCCTTTTTTTGGCGAAGCAGCCTGACGAAAATATACATTCCTCGCAATTGGGAGATTTAGGAGTACAGTGGAGCGCCCCAAATTCCATTACCGCCTGATTGTACGTCCCCGGTCGATCAATATCCAACAGTTCCTTTGCCTTTATAGCAAAAGCTTTCTTCCCGGCTGAAGTTGAAATGTCATCCTCCATTCCAAATACCCGTGACAACACCCTAAAAACATTGCCATCTACCACCGCTTCGGGCTGACCAAATGCCATAGAGGCAATGGCTGCCGCGGTATACTCCCCGATCCCAGGAAGGGTCAATAGTTCGGCACAAGTTTTAGGAAACCTCCCCTTGTATTTAGAAGCAATCACTTTTGCGCAAGCTTGTAAATTACGCGCCCGGCTGTAGTAGCCAAGTCCTTGCCAGGTGCGCATCACCTTATCTTCGCTCGCTCTGGCCAAGGCCTTAACATTAGGAAAGTTCCTAACAAATTCAATGTAATAGGGTAGTCCCTGAGCTACTCGCGTTTGTTGCAGAATAACTTCAGACAACCAGATGCGATACGAGTCTTTTGTTTTGCGCCACGGCAAGTCCCGGGGACTTAACAGATACCAATCAACTATTTTTTTAGAAAAATCTCCTTTGCCCATTAATACAAACTATTCGCCCCGCGAAGGTCTTAAAACCACTTTTAATACCAGAATATTTCTAAAAATACAGGGGTTTCAATTTATATCTTGGTGATTATCAAAGATTTCATTTTGGGATTGATGTTTCTGGATTAAATTTGCCGTCCTTGAATTTAGAGAATCTTAAACGTTATCAACGTGACCAAAGCAGACGTTATCGCACAAATCGCTGAAAAGACCGGAATAGACAAAGCCGATGTATCTCATTCCGTAGAAGCCTTTTTCAATATTGTAAAATCTTCAATGGCTTCCGGTGAAAACATTTATATCCGTGGCTTTGGAAGCTTTGTGAACAAAAAAAGAAAGAAGAAGATTGCGCGAAACATCTCCCGCAACACCGCCATTATCATAGACGAGCACTACATCCCCAGCTTTAAACCCGCAAAGATTTTTGTGAACAAAATCAAGAACAGTGAGAAGGTAAAGCAGCTTGCCGAAAAATAAATCTGTTGTTAGTCATTAGTCGCTTCCCCATAGCCAATGACAATGACCAATTACTAATGACGAAATGTTAAAAACCCGGATCATTCTAATCGTAGCCAGTGCCGCCATTGTGTGGTTATTATTTTTATTGCCCAAAGGGGTGGTGGAAAATGAGAGCCAAATGGAGGCGGAAGAAGGACAAGAAATAGCGGACGACCCCCATACCACTACACCTGCTGCTTTAAGAGAATCCATTAATTCCTTGAATGCCCAGTACTTAGGAGTATCAGGAAATGAAAAAAGTGCTATCTTTGCCGACTCTTTGGCGACCCTTTACTCAGAAGCTAGCCAATTTGACAGCGCAGCGTGGTTTGCTGAGAAAGCCGCATCGTTCTTTAAAAGCAAGGAAAGTCTCATAAAAGCTGGAAATAGCTATTATGATGCGTATACATTTGCTCTGGACCCTAAAAAGCAAAACGAGATGGCCGAAAAGACCAGAAGTTTTCTTGGGCAGGTACTGGAAGCAGATCCGGAGAATCTGGAGGTTAAAACCAAAATAGCAATGACTTACCTAAGTTCACAAAACCCTATGCAGGGGATTATGATGCTTAGAGAGGTTTTGGAAAAGGATCCGACCAATGAGCAGGCCATGTTTAACATGGGTATGCTCTCGATTCAATCCAATCAGTATGACCGCGCAGTGGAGCGGTTAACAGATTTAGTCGCCATTTATCCGAATCACGTTCAAGGTCAGTTGTTGTTGGGGGTAGCTTATTTAAATACCAACAATAAGGACAAGGCCAGAGAACAGTTTGAACTTGTAAAAAAATTAGATAATGATCCTGCGGTGCAAGCTGCCGCTGATTCTTATCTGAAGGATTTAAAATAATGTTAAACCGCCCCGACATGTCGGGGCTAAAAAGAAATTTGTATGCCAAGCGGTAAAAAAAGAAAAAAACATAAGATGGCTACTCATAAACGCAAAAAGCGTTTGAGAAAGAATAGACATAAGAACAAGAAGTAAATACATCTCCTATCGATGTAATTTTTTAACACATCCAAATTAAAGTTTTGAGTAACGAACTAATTATTAGCGCAACTCAGAACGGATGTCGCATAGCACTTCTCAAGGATAAGAATCTTGCAGAGTTTCATCACGAAGAAGCAGGAAGCAAGTTTTTAGTAGGTGATATTTATCTGGGCACTGTAAAAAAGGTTGTTCAGGGACTTAACGCTGCATTTATTGATATTGGGTATGAAAAGGATGCATTCCTCCATTACCTAGATCTCGGTGCACAATATGGTTCACTCCAAAAATTCACCAAACTAGTCCGAGTAAAGAAGATTACTGGAGGCCGGTTGGATAAACTCCAACTAGAAAAAGACATTGACAAGCATGGGAAAGTATCCCAGCAGCTTTCCAAAGGTCAGGTCATTCCAGTGCAGGTGGTTAAAGAACCCATATCCACCAAAGGCCCGCGACTTTCGTGCGAGTTATCAATTCCAGGCCGCTACCTGGTCCTGGTTCCTTTTAGCAACACAGTAAGTGTCTCTAAAAAGATCACAAGCAGCGATGAACGCAAACGCCTCCTGCGATTAATACACTCTATCAAGCCTGAAAATTTCGGGGTCATCATCCGCACCGTTGCCGAAAGCAAGGAAGTGGCTGAACTGGATAAAGACTTACGCAACCTCACCAAAACCTGGGACGAGGGGATCAAGCGAATGGTCACAGCCAACCCGCGTGATAAAATCATCGGGGAGATAAGTAAAACATCTTCAATTCTGCGTGATGTACTCAACGAATCGTTTGACAACATCCATGTAGATGACAAAAAGATTTTTGAAGAGACAAGGGACTACATCAGAACCATTGCCCCAGACAAAGAAAAGATTGTCAAGTTTTATAATGGCAAGGCGAAAATATTTGAACAATACAACGTAGAGAAGCAAATCAAATCTGCTTTCGGACAAACCGTAAGCCTTAGGGGTGGAGGTTATTTGATAATAGAGCACACGGAAGCGCTCCATGTTGTAGATGTAAACAGTGGCAACAAATCCAACCGTGAGGAGAACCAGGAAACTACAGCGTTGTCTGTCAATCTTGAAGCAGCAAAAGAAGTAGCACGTCAGTTACGCTTACGCGATATGGGTGGAATCATTGTGGTTGACTTTATTGATATGAGAAGCGCGGAGAACAAGCGTCTCATTCATAAAACCATGAAGGACGAAATGTCCGGAGCCGATCGCGCCAAACATACTGTGCTTCCGCTCTCCAAGTTTGGGTTGATGCAAATTACCCGTGAGCGTGTTCGTCCTCAGATGGATATTGCCACCAAGGAAGTGTGCCCCACTTGTAATGGTACAGGAAGTATAACCGCCAGTATTCTGATCACCGATCAGATTGAGCAACACCTGGATCATTTGTTGGTGAAGCAAAACGAAAGCGGTATTGCATTAGCACTGCATCCATTTTTATATGCTTACTATACCAAAGGGATTGTCTCGAAGCGTGTAAAGCTCTTTTTTAAATACAATAAGTGGTTAACGCTGGTGAGAGATTCTTCAATGGCAATCACAGAATTCAAGTTTTTAACCAAAGAAGGTGAAGAGATTGATACTGGAGTCCATGGACAGCCAGCAACACCAGCAGCAACGGAAGAAGCTTAAATACACTACTAAAAAATTGGAACCGCAGTATTAGAAGTACTGCGTTTTTTTTTGGTTCAACTTCACTTTAACACTGAGCCACGCCTGCGTCTTTGCGATCAGTCAAGGTAATTGTTCAAATGGATTAAGACCGCCCTAGCTATTCTTTACCGCCAGAGTCCCTTTCAGGAGACTCTGCGGAGAATGGGGGTATGATGCCTTCAATTCTAATGCATCATACTAAATGATAGGTTTTTTAAATTTCCATACGCCTCATAAATCCATGTTTCGTGTCCTCACAAAACAGTTTCAACTGTTCCGCGCCCGTTTCCCTGCCATCCTGTCATCTTTTGCCTGATGGAACGGCTTTTGAAAGGCTTGGTTTTGTAAAATTTTAATCAAACCAAATCAACGAATATGGCAACTGTTGCTGAAAAGGGGTCCATCTCCATTCATACCGAAAATATCTTTCCCATCATCAAGAAATTCCTCTACTCAGATCATGAGATCTTTCTAAGAGAGCTGGTAAGTAACGCGGTAGATGCCACACAAAAAATCAAAAAACTGGCAGCAATGGGTGAGTTCAAAGATGAACTCGGTGAAATCCGCATTGAGGTAAGCTTCGACAAAAAGAAAAAAACCATCACTGTAAGCGACCGCGGTATTGGAATGACCGGGGAAGAAATTAAAAAATATATCAATCAAATTGCGTTTTCAGGTGCAACCGAATTTGTAGAAAAATTCAAAGACAAAGGAGACGCTAAAGACATCATCGGAAAGTTTGGACTTGGGTTTTATTCTTCTTTTATGGTAGCCGACAATGTGGAGATCATTTCCAGATCTCATGCAGTAGGAGAGGACGAGGCCGCTAAGTGGACTTGCGATGGATCAACAGAATTTTCTCTTGAACCCGCTAAGAAAAAAGAAAGAGGAACAGATATCATTCTACACATCAATAAAGACTCTGCAGAGTTTTTAGATGAATTCAGATTGAAAGGCATTCTTGAAAAGTACTGCAAGTTTTTGCCTGTTGAAATAAAATTCGGAACTAAGGAAGAGAGTGTTCCTGATGGAGAAGACAAAGATGGGAAACCAAAAACCAAGTCGGTGAAGGTTGACCGTATCATCAATAATCCTGAACCTTTATGGGCAAAGGCTCCCAAAGATTTAAAGGATGAGGATTATCTTAACTTTTATAAAGAATTATATCCTTTTTCAGAAGATCCACTTTTTTGGATTCATTTAAATGTGGATTATCCATTTAGTCTTACCGGAGTACTCTACTTCCCTAAGGTGAAAAATGATTTTGAACTTCAGAAAAACAAAATTCAACTCTATTCACGTCAAGTATTCATTACTGATGAAGTGAAAGATGTAGTTCCTGATTTTCTAATGCTCTTGCACGGTGTGTTGGATTCTCCGGATATTCCGTTGAACGTTTCCAGAAGTTACCTGCAATCCGACTCGAGTGTCAAAAAGATCAGTCAGCACATCACCAAAAAGGTAGCAGACAAACTGAGTGATATGTTTAAGAAGGATCGTCCAGCATTTGAAAAGAAGTGGGACGACATCAACATTTTTGTAAAGTACGGAGTGATTAGTGATGAGAAGTTTTACGAAAAAGCGAAAGACTTTTCATTGTTGAAAAATGTAGATGGCGCTTACTTTACTTTTGACGAATACAAAGAAAAAGTAAAAGACAATCAAACGGATAAAGACAAGCAGACGGCATACCTCTACACCTCTGATGCAGGTAAGCAGGATACCTACATTCAAATGGCGAAGGACAAGTCATACGATGTTTTGCTTATGGATGGTGTTTTGGACAGTCATTACATCAGCAACATGGAGCAAAAGCTTGAAAACACTCAACTTAAAAGAGTGGATAGCGATACAATTGACAAGCTGATTGCTAAAGATGAAAAAATTGAAAGTGTTCTTAGCAAGGAAGAGGAGGAGCAAATCAAAGGCATCTTTGAGAAGGCCATTAAAAACCAAAGCATGACACTGGCCGTTGAGTCGATGTCACCTGCTGATCTACCTGTAACCGTAACCATGAGCGAATGGATGAGAAGAATGAAGGACATGGCCAAGACGGGTGGTGGCGGAATGCCATTTATGGGTGGCATGCCGGATAGTTACAACGTAGCCGTCAATGCTAACCACAATGTGATTCAAAAAGTATTGAAAGCAGAAACGGAAGAGCAAAAAATAAAATTGGCCAAGCAGGCTTATGACCTTGCACTATTGTCGCAGAATATGCTGACTGGTGCTGATCTTACCAGCTTCATCAAAAGAAGTGTGGAGCTCGTTTCGTAACAGATTAAAGTCAAAGAAGCTGGCTCAAAAGTTAAGGAAATACCGTTTTTCTGAGCGAAAGCGAAGAATCTCTTTAGTTTGAATTTGAAACAAGGGATGTTTCGCTTTCGCTCAACAAAACGTGTCACTTTTGAGCCAGCCTCTTTTTTTACTAGATTTTCGTAGCAAAAGGCAAATCGTTGATCAATTGCCATTTCCCATCGGCTGTCTTGATCAAATGCAGTAACGATTCAAAAACCATTGTTTTCCCTTTCAGTAATACCTTAACCGAAGCGTTTTGGTTGACCACATCTACAGACACAAATTCAATAGTTCGCTTATCTCCTCCCATCTTTTTATCACGGATCAACTGAACATAAACTATTTTGTTCATAAAGCTCACATCACTGCTTCCAAACAGTTGATTCATCACCACGCGAAAATCTTCGTGGAGGAGAGTGGCTACCCCGTCAGCATCTTGCTGATCTGCAGCCTGTGTAAATTGAGTGATTACTTTTTTCACTTCCTCCTTTTCTGTCTGTGCGTGCACTGCTCCTAGTGTCATAGTAATTAGTGTTAATAGAATGATTAAATTTTTCATGTTATAGTTTTATTTTAGTTGAAGTTCTCATCATAGAGTGGTGGTCGAAATCATCCTCAGCACTAAAGGCCATAAGTAAATGATATTCGCTACCCTCATTTAATTGTAAGTGATACTTATCTTTTGATTGAAGAGGAATTATAAATTCGATCGCTGTTTTTCCCTGCCATTCTTTTCCATTCTTTAAGATGATTTGGTCCTCCACTCCCATTTGAATCATTGACTTGTGATTGCCGGGTGCAACAATATATCGGTCATCGATGCGATAGAACTCCTGCTCCACAGCACCCATAATCAAATTTGTGCCCGCCAGACCGGAATGGGTATTAAAGCCAATGGCAACCCATCCCGTAGTAGGCGCCAGTATTTTACACCTTAAATTCTTCCCCTCTATGATCCATTCGAAGACCATCCCGTTGCGCTCAACCTTTTTCCAACTGTCACATTGAATGACAGTTACCATAGCGAAGGAAAGTGTTAATAGTAGCTTCATATTTAATTGATATATCAATTATTGAATCAAATTTTTTTACTCCAGATTCTGTATCATTTTGTTAAGTGATGCTTTCAGTTGTTCAGCCTCTTTGGTGCTTAGCCCTTCTACACCCTTTTTCCTAATCTCCACTACCGTGGGCAGCATCGCTTCAAACATCTTTTGTCCCTTGCTTGTCAGCAGCAATTCTACCTGGCGCTTGTCATCGGGGCGCGATTCCCTTTTTACCAGTTTTTTGTCCACCATCAGGTTAATTATTCTGTTAATGGCAGCAGTATCCTTAAACAAAGTCCTGGCCAGTTCCACCTGACTAATGCGGTTATTATCAGCAATCTTTTTTAAAACCAACCATTGATCTTTAGTAATGTCCCAGCCCTGCTCATCAAAAATTCTCTGAGCGTAACGTCTACTCACCTTATTTACCTTTTCAATTAAGTAATAAAGTATCCCTTCTAGTTTCTCGTCATTCATATAATTGATATATCAACGATCAAATGTAACTTTAGGTTATCCGATCGCAAAACTTTAAAGAAATATTTTTTCATTAACTTCGTTATATCATCCGAAAACTTTCCATTTCGCAATGAAATCATGGCTTTTTACATCTTTCCTCTTTGTCCCAGCACTGCTGATCGCTCAGCCTGGACAGGAAGCTCGTATTGTAGAAGGTCAGTTTACCTTTGATACCGACAAGCCTTTTAAACTATTGGAATTGGATGAGGAAATTGATGAGCCTATCGTCACCAAAAAGAAAAAGCCCAAGAAAAAAGTCTTTTACGGTATCAAAACCAAAAAGGGATTTACGCGCAAAGGGTATGGCAACAGAGTAACGATTGAATTATTCTATTATCTCAAAAAACCTGACAAGCCCAATCGTTTTGTTCGTGATATCTATTGGTATGATTTTACCCGAAGAGAAATAAGAAAGTCTAACAACTTTGATCCGAGTAAAGGTGTGCTCCTTCATGGGCCATATAAAAAAATGCAAGGGGATCTTCTTTTAGAAGAGGGCATTTATTACAAGGGCACAAAGCATGGACGATGGATGCAATTCGATAGAGAAAATCTATTGGTAGACAAGGAAAAATATTATAAAGGCTGGCCAAAAGAATCTCTAATCGTTTACTACGATCCTGTAGAGCGTACCAAAATAAAAGAAATCATCCCAGTAGAATTTGGCGAAAGAGAAGGGTACTATTATCAGTTTCATGAAAATGGAACCATTGCTGTAATGGGAGAGTATCAGTGGGATAATAAAGTCGGAGAATGGATTGAAAATTATCCATCGGGAAGAAGAAAAAAAATAATCATCTTTCCTCAAGATCCATTTGATCGGGAGTTGACGCCCTTTGTCCGCAGTGAATGGAACGACAAAGGGAAAGAAGTTTACTCAAACCGTAAGGGTCAGTGAAAGGCATCTTCGAAATGAACAATCTCTGGTTCATCCTCTTTTAAAATTATAGCAACAATATCATAACGCACGTTGCCATTCCAATTGCTAACGTGCATGTATTGATCAGCACCTTCCATAATTTTTTCAGCCTTTTTATTGTCCACAAATTCTTCTGGAAAGCCAAAAGCAATTGAGCTCCTTGTTTTCACCTCTACAAAAACAAGCCAGTTATCCTTCTCAACAATTAGATCAATTTCAGAGCGTTTGTATCTGTAGTTTCTTTCAAGCAAACGATAGCCTTTCTTTTTCAAAAAGGCAATTGCCAGGTCTTCTCCCTCAAATCCTCTTTTGATTTTATCTGTCATGCCCCTACATTTACGCCCTTAAGTTAGGAAGAGAAATGAAAAAATTAATTGGGGGTTTTACACGCCAACTTGCCGATGCCCTAAAAATAGGAGAAGCAGTAGATTTAGTAAGACCAGGAAGCGACATTCGGAATATTCTAGTTACTGGTATGGGTGGCTCAGGAATTGGGGCCAATCTAGTTGAATCCTTGACTTTTGGCAGAGTTCCTATTCCCATGTCGGTTAATAAAGGATATGATATTCCTCAATATGTTGGCCCTCACACACTCTTTATTGCCTGCTCTTATAGTGGCAATACCGAAGAAACGCTTTCTACTGTTGAAAAAGCCCTGCTGAAAAGAGCGCATATTATCTGTATTACATCAGGTGGTAAAATGTTGGAGATCGCTAAAGAACACAATCTTTTTTATATTCAAATGCCAGCAGGCTCGAGTAGCCCTCGTGCTATGTTGGGTTATTCAATGATATCGTTGCTCTTTGCACTTTACCATACCAATCTTATTGGGGCAGCGTTTATTAAAGAAACTCAAAATGCGATTGAATATCTTGATCGCGGTGAGAAAGCCATTCAAGCGCAAGCCGAACTGATCGCTAAAAAGATGAATGGCAAATTACCCATCATCTATTGTGATGGAAGACTGAAAGCGATGGCAGTTAGATTTCAAAACCAATTGAATGAAAACTCAAAACACATGGCGCATGTAAACACGTTCCCAGAAATGAACCACAATGAAATTGTAGGTTGGGAGCACCCCGCTGATGTTTTGGCGAAAAGTCAGGTGATCTATCTCTACACCGATCATGATCATGTGAGAGTAGAAAAGCGGATGGAACTTTGCAGAGATATTTTTGAAAAAAAATCCAATCCCATCATTGACATCGTAGGAGAAGGAGCTTCCTTGCTTGAGCAATACTATCATCTCATCCATCTTACTGATTGGATTTCCTATTACCTGGCGTTGGAAAATAAAGTAGACCCCAATCCGGTGGAAGTAATCATGTACCTGAAGGGTGAGTTAGAAAAGATAAAGTGAATCCCAACATCAATAGAAAGACCCAATTCATTGATTTAGGCTTAAAGGAATATGCTGAAGCCTGGGATTATCAAACAAAATTATTCGAGCAAATTTTAGAAGTCAAAAAGAAGAACAGAGACCTTCCGGCAGCTGAACAAGCATTGACTTCTAATTTTTTAATCTTCTGCGAACATCCACATGTCTACACACTTGGCAAAAGTGGTGATGAAAAAAATCTCTTAATTCCTAAAGAAAAACTTGGGGACATTAATGCTACCTACTTTCATATCAATAGAGGTGGAGACATCACCTACCATGGACCGGGACAAATCGTAGTGTATCCAGTTATCGACATGGAGAATTTCTTTACTGATATTCATAAATACATGCGATTGCTGGAAGAAGCAGTCATCTTAACGTTAATAGAATTCGGTGTAGAAGCGGGCAGAATCAAAGGTCTTACGGGTGCATGGTTAGATCCCGAGGATGTTGAAAAAGGCAGGAAAATATGTGCCTTAGGTGTGAAAACCAGCCGATGGGTAACATTACATGGACTAGCATTTAATGTCAATACGGATTTAAATTACTTCAAACATATTGTGCCCTGTGGCATAGATGACAAAGCCATTACCTCCATGGCCTTGGAGTTAGGTGCCGATCAGGATTTAAATCAGATAAAAAAATCTCTTCTCAATAATATTGTGTCTCTTTTTGAAATGGACATCGTAAATTGAATCAGTGAAAATCAAACTGATACTTTTACTAGGTGCTATTGTCCTTCTTGGTCTACTGGCCCAATCCGTAATTCCCTTTACGAATGATCAGGCCATCTCATACAATCTAAAACAACGGGGAGTATGCTGGGTAGGTGGTAGGCAAATTGTCACAGAAAAAGAATTCGAACCATTATTAAGAAACAACATCGATTGGATATCTCAGACCCCTTTTGCATGGCAAAGTAGTGCTGACGATCCAAACATAAGGATGAACACTAACAATGACCGTTCATGGTGGGGAGAGTCTGATAATGGCATTGCGACAACCACGCAGTTGGCAAAAATGTCGAAAATTAAAACCTTGCTGAAACCACATCTTTGGGTTAGAAATAGCTGGCCAGGTGAAATAAAAATGAACGATGCCAAAAGTTGGAGTGAATGGTTCTCTAATTATCAAACATTCATCCTCCACTATGCAGCACTTGCTGAAGAAAACGAAATTGAAATATTCTGTATTGGTACAGAGCTAGCCATAGCCTCAACGCACGAGGACGAGTGGAGAAAACTTATACAAGAAATTCGCAAAGTGTATTCCGGTAAGCTCACCTACGCTGCTAACTTTAATGAAGAATACGAGCAAGTGAGATTTTGGGATGCATTGGATTTCATTGGTATTCAAGCCTACTTTCCATTATCAAAAACAAACAACCCCACCACAGAAGAGATGGCCAGCAATTGGTCAAGCCACGTACAATCCATAGAAAAAGTTTACAAAAAATATAAGAAGCCTGTTCTTTTTACAGAGATCGGATACAAAAGTACTGTGGATGCTGCCATTGAACCCTGGAAGTGGCCACAAGAAAATAAAGAGGCAGAGCCTTCTGACGAAACACAAGCCAAATGTTATGAAGCCTTCTTTAAAGCAGTGTGGAAAAAAGAGTGGTTAGCAGGAACTTACTTTTGGAAGTGGTACCCACATGGTCAACACTCATTACAGAAAATAGATTTTACACCGCAAGGCAAATTGGCAGAAGAAATTATTTTGAAGAACTTTGGCGATAACTATGATCAATGATATTGAGTTTCCGGAAGTAAAGAATGTAACATTAGCAATCGTAAAGGAAGAGGAAGAAGAAAAGAGTCCGTGGAAAGTTTACCTAATTAATAAAAATCAATTTCCAATAGAGAACACTTTGGTTTCCAGCAAAGGATATGGAGAAGCAGAAGGTGAAAAGCAAAAAACCTCCATCTTGCGCCATTTTTTAGAAACCATTCCCGGAAACAATTCAGCCCTTGTAGAGCCCATCGACCCGGGAGTGTTTCATTTGAACAATGAATATTGGGTAAGTTATTATGTCGGCTCAGCGATTTATGACAAACGTTTTCTTTTCGTTCCTGATGCCATCAAAGAAGAAAACATGATCTTCATCAAAGAACTGGACAAAAAAGGAGTACTACACTCATAAGTATTTATAGGCCGACCCCGTATTGAGCATTAACACTGTTTCACTATGATCAATCTCCCCGCTATTTAGTAAAGTTTGCATTGCCGGAAGTAGTGCTGCGCCTTCAGGGCAAACCAGCAACCCTTCCAAAGAAGCGATTTCTTTCATTGCCCTTTTAATCTCATCATCAGAAATAGAGATGGCAGTTCCCCCGGATTCGCGAAGTACATTCAGAATCATCTTTTCCGCAAAAGGAGTAGGCACTGCCAATCCATTCGCAAAAGTGGCGCTGCCTTTATAATTCTTTACAGTATCCAATTTCCCTTCAAATACCTGAACGATTGGATTGCAATTCACTGATTGTACTGCAATCATTCGTGGGAAAGAACCTGATATCCAACCCAACTCTTTCATCTCATGAAAAGCTTTCCACATTCCAATCAAACCCGTACCTCCACCAGTTGGATAAAGAATGACATCCGGTAATTTCCAATTGAGTTGTTCGGCAATTTCATAGCCCATGGTTTTCTTCCCCTCCAATCGGTAAGGTTCCTTCATGGTAGAAATGTCAAAACAGGGTGTTGTTAATTTTATTTCAGCTACCTTTTTTGCGCAGTCGCTTATGAGTCCATCTACCTCAATCAATTCTGCACCAAAATACCGGCACTCCTTTTTAAACGCTTCTGGTGTATGGCTGGGCATCACCACGACTGCCTTCATCCCCGCTTTAGCACAATAGGCACTCAACGCTCCACCTGCATTCCCTGCAGTCGGCACTATACAACAATCCACACCTAATTCTTTGGCCTTGGAAACGGCCATGCTTAGCCCTCTGGCTTTAAATGAACCGGTAGGATTGGCCGACTCATCCTTTATCAGCAACTCCTTCATCCCATACTTGGCTGACAATCGATTGGCAAAAAGCATGGGGGTCCAGCCCTCGCCTAAGCTCACAATATTTTCCTCGTCCAGCACAGGTAACATTCCCTGGTACCTCCACATGGATCGCTCCGCAAGATCGATTTCATCTTTGCGGTAGCCATCCAGCAGTTCATAATGTGCAATCAAAGGGCTCTTCCCACAATTCTCACAGTCTGCAAATGTTTGCAACTCGTGAACAGAATACGTTTTATCACAACCTGAACATTGTAAAAATGATATGAGCGACTTCTTTTCCTTTACCACCATCTTATTGATTTGAGAATTAGCTCCCAAAATTAGCTTAGGGGGTATTCTTAGACCAATACAGTTTTTTTATTAGCTATAACTTAATGTTATAATGATTTTTGGCGAATTTGATAAAAGAAGCATTTAACCCACGGTTCTCATCCCCATGGCGTTGCACAAAGTAAAATTGCCGGGTTATGGTAAGGTCATCGATATATAACCGCACAAGTTCTCCTGAAGCAAGCTCTTTGGCCACTGCCCTTGCGGGCAAAAACCCGAGACTGTCATCCGCCAAAAGAAAGTTTTTAAGTGCTTCTGTTCCTCCCAGCCGCATACTGATATCCAGGTCGGTCATTTTAATTCCTTTGCCACTTAGCGAATGCTTTAATGCAGCCAAAGTGCCTGATCCTCTTTCCCGAAGGGCCACCTGAATCGTGGGCAGGTCTTTAATATCTATTCTTGGGTTTTTGGTAAGAGCACTACGCGCTGCGCAAACAGGCACTACCTCATCAGTGAGAAAATGCTCACTTTTTACTTGACCGATTTTATTTCTTCCTTCCACTATACCCAGATCGATCTCCCGATCCTTTAGTGCGGTCAAAACACTTTCACTGTTTCTGTTAAACAAACTGATTCTAACATCGGAATACTTCTTTCTAAAGCCTGACAGTACTGGTGGCACGATGTATAGGGCTACAGTAGTACTGGCTCCTAACTTCAGGTCGCCTTTGATCTGAGATGGATCCCGAAAGGTATTAAGCTCCAATTCTAATTGTCTCTCCAATTCCTGACCTTGTAAAAGAAACTCATAAAGGATGGAGCCCTGCTCCGTCAGTGATATGGAATTTCCCTTTCTCTCAAAAAGGCTGGTTTTGTACTCTTCTTCCAACAAGCGAATATGTTTACTAATGGCTGGCTGACTAATAAATAAAGTCTGACTTGCCTTTGTAAAACTTAGCTGCTGCGCTACTTCAAAGAATACTTTATGTTTAAAGGAAATCATGAAGACGAGTTGTTCTTTTTTGACAGTGCAAAGTAAAGTATAATAATTTCAGAATACACAAATACAGTTTGATAGCGAGGATTAGCTTAACTTGCATTATGAATGCGGAATTAAAAGATATCCTTTTTCTTGACATTGAAACCGTAGCCATTTCTGAAAATTACAGCCAACTCGATGACAGAATGAAAGCGCAGTGGGCGCGGAAAGCTGGGTTTTTTAGACGAGAAGAAGATCAAACAGACGAGGACTTATTCAATACAAGGGCCGGAATCTATGCCGAGTTTGGGAAAATCGTTTCTATTGCAGTAGGGCTGTTTACAGAAAGTGATAAGGGAGAGCTTGGGCTCAGAATGAAATACTTCACCTCTGATGATGAAGCCAAGCTGCTTACAGAATTCAAACAACTATTAGAAAAACTGGGGCCAGCTACCAGAATGTGTGCCCATAATGGAAAGGAGTTTGACTACCCCTACATGAGCAGAAGGATGCTGCTAAATAGCATCATGCTGCCAGAGGCACTTAACCTGAGTGGCAAAAAACCTTGGGAAATTCTGCATCTCGACACTTTAGAGCTTTGGAAATTTGGAGATTATAAACACTATACCTCTCTGGATTTATTAGCAGCCATTTTTAACATTCCAACCAGTAAAGGTGTTATGGATGGAAGTCAGGTAAACGAAGTTTACTATAAAGAAAAAGATTTAAAAAAAATATCAATGTATTGTGTGGGTGACGTAATAGCCGTTGCTCAACTCTACCTTCGGCTAAAAGGACTCCCTTTGATCCCCGAAAAAAATATCACCTATGCAGAAAATGAGTAAGAAAAAATTTAAGAAGAAAAAAGATAAAAAGAATAATAAAGAAAGAAGCAGTGTCTCCTCTTCCATTCTCTCTTTATTGGAAGAGATGGTAGGCAAGGCATACAGCACCAAACAGATTACCAAAAAACTGGGAATCAAAAAGAAAACATTAATTGCAGATCTCTACCGAATACTTGATCAATTAGAAGAGGAAGGCAAAATTCAACAACTAGGAAATGGAACTTACCGCAGCGCCAAAGAGTCTGTTGCACTAACTGGAAAGGTAGATCATGTCAATCCGAGGTTTGCCTATGTAATTGTAGAAGGTGAGGATAAGGATATTTATGTGAAATCTCGTGATCTCGCATCTGCATTACATGGAGACATCGTAGAGCTTAGCATCTTCTCTTCACGAAAGGGAGCAAGCCCAGAAGGAAAAGTGACTAAGATAGTAGAGAGAGCACGTACTCGGTTTGTGGGTAGAATTGAGGTTTCTCCCAATTATTCTTTTATCGTTCCCGATTTTAAAAAAATCTATCAGGACTTCTTTGTCTACCAGGAAAACATCAACAATGCAGAGACCAATGACAAAGTTGTATTTGAAGTAACAAAATGGGCCTCTGGTGACCGTAACCCTGAGGCGAAAGTAATTGAGATATTGGGGAAGACAGGAGAGAATGAAGCCGAGATTCACTCCATTATGGCTGAATTTGATCTGCCATTTCGTTTTGATCCCAATGTGCTAAAAGAATCAGAAGCTATAAAGGAAGAAATTTCAGCAGCGGAAATTAAAAAGAGAAGGGACTTTAGAGATGTTCTCACATTTACTATAGACCCTGAAGATGCTAAGGATTTTGATGATGCCATTTCGTTTCAAAAACTGGACAATGGCCATTATGAGATCGGAGTTCATATTGCCGATGTAAGTCACTATGTACAACCCGGTAGCATTCTCGACCAAGATGCTTTTGACAGGGCTACCTCTGTTTACTTGGTTGACAGAACCGTCCCGATGCTTCCGGAAAGATTATCCAATCAACTTTGTTCGTTGCGTCCCAATGAAGACAAACTCACCTTCTGTGCTTTGTTCGAAATAGACGATAAAGCCAAGGTATACGATGAGTGGTTTGGAAGAACCGTCATTCACTCTGATCAACGGTTTGCATACGAAGATGCACAAGAACAAATAGAGAGTGGTGAAGGTAATCTTGCAAAAGAGCTTTTATTGCTTAACAAGATTGCCTTAAAACTAAGAAAAGATCGTTTTGCGAAAGGGGCTGTAAACTTCGAAACTACTGAAGTAAAATTTCGACTGGACGAAAAAGGAAAGCCTTTGGAAGTAGTACCCAAGGTGAGAAAAGATGCACACAAATTAATTGAAGAGTTTATGCTATTGGCCAATAAAGCAGTGGCCACTTATGTCTTCAAAATGAAAAAAGGAGAAGACAAAAATACTTTTGTTTATCGCACGCACGATCATCCCAATCCTGAGAAGGTCACGGACTTTGCTCAGTTTGCAAAGCAGTTTGGTCACAAGCTGAACATTGAAGAAACAGCAGTTTCTCAATCTCTTAATAAGTTGATGGCGGACATTGAAGGCAAGCCAGAACAGAACGTACTACAACAACTTGCGGTTCGGGCGATGTCCAAAGCCAAGTATACCACTGATGCAAAAGGGCACTTTGGATTGGCGTTTCCTCATTACACTCACTTTACATCACCCATCAGGCGATATCCTGATATGATGGTTCATAGGTTATTACAGCATTATTTAGATGGTGGTAAATCTGTAACGAAAAAAGATTACGAAGTGAAATGCGTACACTCTTCTGAACGTGAAAAAAGAGCTGCAGATGCAGAACGTGCTTCCATCAAATACAAGCAGGTAGAGTTCATGAGCATGGCTGTCGACAAAGTATACGAAGGCATCATTACAGGAGTCACCGACTTTGGTGTATTCGTAGAAATAATTGAAACAAAATGTGAAGGCATGGCACGGCTTGCAGACATGACAGATGACTTTTATGAATTCGATGAAAAAAACTTCCGTATCATTGGCAGAAGAAGAAAAAATATTATCCGTCTGGGCGATAAGATTAACGTGAGAATTAAAAAAACTGACATTGACAGAAGGTTAATTGACCTTTCCATCGAAGTTTAATCCCTCCTACTATTTATACATGAACAGTAATTACTTACCGTGGATCGAGGCAGAAATTAAAAAACAAAAATTCGGATCTGCCCCCTCTTCTTTATACGATCCTATCCGATACATTATGAGCCTCGGTGGCAAAAGATTACGTCCTCTTTTGACACTACTTTCATATTCGCTTTACAAAAATAATACTAAACGTATAGTGCCCCTGGCCACAGCTGTTGAAGCTTTTCACAATTTTACTTTGCTACATGATGACATCATGGACAAGGCTCCACTTCGTAGGGGAAGTAAAACTGTACATGAAAAGTGGAACATCAATACGGCAATACTGGCCGGTGATGTGATGTTGGTAAAGGTGTACGACCAATTGTTAAAAGTAGAAAAGGATCTGCTCAAAGAAGTGCTCTCAAAATTCAATGCTTGTGCGGCAGAAGTTTGCGAAGGACAACAATGGGATATGGAGTTTGAGACTATGAAATCTGTATCAGAGGAACAATACATTCAGATGATAAAGCAAAAGACGGCTGTATTGCTTGGATTTAGTTTAGAGTTGGGGGCAATGCTCGCGCATGCACCTGCCAAAGACCAGAAAGCGCTTCGCAATTTTGGTGTTGACATCGGCATCGGGTTTCAGTTGAAAGACGACTGGTTAGATGTGTTTGGTGATGGTAAAAAATTTGGTAAACAGGTGGGTGGTGATATCATTGCCAACAAAAAGACCTTTTTACTCATCAATGCATTAGATAGGGCGCGCGGAAAAGACAAAAAAGAGCTTAATCATCTTATCACTTCCACTCAGTCTGATAAAACTAAAAAAGTAGAAGCAGTTACCGCTATTTATGACCGGCTTGGGGTGAGCAGTCATACTGAAACCAAAATTAATTTTTACTTTAAGCGTGGGCTTTCTCACCTCAACAAGCTCGATGTAAGTGAAATAAAGAAAGCTGATTTGCGAAAGTATACTTTAAACCTAATCGATCGCATTTCCTGATGAGCCAGTCTGAATCCAACTTATCAATACCTGAAGAATTCTATAATTCGGAAACCAAAGAGCCATTTCGAACATGTATGATGTGCAATCAATCACTGGCTGAAAAGCAGTACATGGTAGAAAAGGCAATCAAAAATTACCCTTCACTGGGCACAAAGGAAATCATTTTTGAATATGCCATGTGTATTGAATGTGCTGGGAAAATGCATTTGGAACTTTCGGAGGAGTCGCGTAATCGTATTGGAGACTATATGAAAACACATCTTGAAGGCAAAACTCATCTCCCGATAGAGGGTAAACAAGATGTAAACAAACTTCTCAATCAATGTATTGTCAGAGAAAGCGATGTTAATCAATCTGCAGAGTACTCTATCTATGCCATGTGCAATGGCACCAATATGACTATTAAAGATTTCCCTTATGCGTTAAGTGGAGAAGTTCAAGATGAAATCATGCAATTGCTATCCGCCAAAAGCCTCGACATACTCGATGACTTTATCGGCAATCATTTTACAGGCCCGCCTGAGGTGAGAGAAATTTTGAGAAGGCGTCCTGTTCTTATTTAGCCCTTTTGTAGAAATACAATTTCCCAATGGTATCCTTTGTGGTTTCGCTTAGGGTATAAAAACCACTGCCATCCAATGACCACGCAACCGACTCTCCCTGAGGCTCTCTCTTATAGTTGAGCAATATCGGATCCTGAAGCAAAACCTGTTGAATTGAAAGACTGTCAGGCTTGCTCCAATAATAAATTTCATCATAGGTTTTGATCAAGAGCTCCTTTGAATCCGGGGTGAAGTCGACCGCAACCACATTGTGATATGGTAACGTTCCTATCTTCTCCGGCACAAGTGTATCACCAGGAATTAATGCACTAGCTACGGACCTATAAATATTTATGTTTTCCTCTCTTTTGGAAAACAAATACAGATCACCTGTTACCTGATCTATAGTAATGGATTCCATATCTCTTTTTCCATCCGGCAGGCTTATTACCAGTGTATCAATTTTATCAATGGATGTTTTTTTATTACCGTCAAAGGTGGGCTCCTCTAACCTATACAAATATTTGTATTCATACTTCGCTTCATTGTCGCCTATCTCACCAACGTACAAATACTTGATGCCATCATTCGGGCCTGGTCCTATCGCAATATCTTCCCAATCACGATTCTCAATCTTTTTTAGCTTACAGGTCATCTCAATTTCCCCTTTGTCATTTAGTAAAAAAATATCAGCGGGGTTCCCGCTATCGTTGAGGGTCCAAAGTTTACCCGGGTTTTGATAGCTGGCCACCAATCCTGAAGCCTCCTCCAAGTCGCCTGAGACCTTGCCCCGGTTCTCAGCTTTTTCAAACAAGCCAGACCGATCCTTTTTACAATTTGTACAAAGCAGTAATAACAGAATGGCACTAATGAACTTCATAAAACAAGGGATGAATAAATAATGTCAAAGGCGAAAGTACCAATGAATTAATCAACTTTCATAATCAATTATGCAAGCAGCAAGTATAACGCAATATTCTACTTTGAAGCCAAACATAGCAGCGTAGCCATTGCTATTATGTAATTTTGAGGTTATGGAATCCGAACATATTCAAGAAGAGGAAGATGATGAATTATTTGAGCATTATCGGATAGTTGCTGACCCCAAGCAGGGCCAAGTTCGTATTGACAAGTTTTTAAACGCTCGGCTTCCCAATGTTACCAGAAGCAAACTCCAGGACGGTATCCATGGGGGTTTTGTGAAGGTAAATGACCAAGCTATTAAGCCCAATTATAAAATACGCCCTCACGATATTATTACTGTGTCCCTTCCTGAGCCGCCCCGCGACACTGAAGTAAAGCCAGAGAACATTCCGCTTAATATCATTTTTGAGGACGACCATTTACTGATTGTAAATAAGGAAGCCGGCATGGTGGTACACCCTGCTTTTCAAAACTGGAGTGGTACTTTAGTCAATGCGCTCACTCACCATTTTCAAAACTTGCCAGTGATGCCTGGTAATGAAGGAAGACCTGGGCTGGTTCATCGTATTGATAAGGATACCTCAGGGCTTCTGGTAATCGCCAAATCTGAAAAAGCTATTACAGGGCTTGCCAAACAATTCTTTGATCATAGCATTGACAGAACCTACCAGGCCATTGTATGGGGAGAGCCAGACCCAGAAAAAGGAACAATCGATGTAAATGTAGGCAGAAGTCTAAAGGACAGAAGAATCACTGCTGCCTTCCCAGATGGTGACTTTGGCCGGACTGCTATTACTCATTACAAAACGTTAAAGACATTGAGGTATGTTAGCCTGATCCAATGCAAACTCGAAACAGGAAGAACACACCAGATTAGAGCACACATGAAGCACATCGGTCATCCCATATTTAATGATGGTACCTATGGAGGCAGTGAAATTGTAAAAGGAACAGTCTTTTCGAAGTACAAACAATTTGTTGACAACTGTTTCAAGATCATTCCCCGTCAAGCACTTCATGCCAAGACCCTCGGTTTTGAGCATCCTATTACCAAGGAAAGAATGGAGTTCGATTCTGAGTTACCAGAAGATTTTAAGGCCGTAATAGAAAAGTGGGAACACTACGTGAAGTACAATTAACAGTGGGGGCTATTAATTAATTTTAATCTTTTTCAACCCCATCTGCCTACGTTTTTTATTGAGTTCCTTTCTATCCTCAACGGGAAGGAGTCGTCCCAACTGATCGGTTTGGGTACCATAAATTTGAGGCTGTCCATTTTGAATTAGAATCCTGTCTTTCATCGTTGCCAGGTCTGTCCCCCTGGATTCACCCTTGCTAACTGATTCTTCTAATAAAGGATAAAACTTTTCACGAATGCTATTATCCTGTGCATGTTGAATCACGATAAATAAAGTAGTGTTCGCTAGTTCTCCAATTTTAGATTTTCCAAGCCACCCATATGTTGAAATAATATTTTCTACTTTGATCAGAGCCAATGAATCGAAATTCCGGATTGATGAATTTAAGGAATCCATTTGTGGAGATGCATAACCAAAAGTCTTTATGGTGGGCATGACATGTTGCCTAAGACGAAGGGAGACTACATTAATAGTTTCTAATTCTAATCTTAAACTATCCATATTCTGAGCAAAGACTATACTCAGAGAAAAACTCCAAAAAACAATTACTTATTTAATAAAGGGATAATGTGGTATCGTAATACTACTGATCTACGATGTCAGAAATTTTATACTTCTGAATAATGTAATAGAGGAAATTAAAAGAAAGAGCATCTTCTTCTTTCTTCTCATCAGTGGCTTTTTTACTTACCCTAGCTTTTGCGGCCTTAGTAGCAATTGAATCTCTATTGGTTACAGCGGTTGATCTTGAAGATTTGTTCTCATTGACTTCATAGATCAATAATTTATCTTCATTTAGATTGAACTCCTGATATCCAGGCTCTTGATATTGTGAAGGGAAACCATCCTGACCAAAGGCATTATGGGAAAACAGGGTCATACAACCAACTGTATAGACTGCCAGGATATATGGTAATTTGCTATTCATATTCGCTGTCCCTTCCTTTGTGATTAACGGCAAAATAAGGTTAAGAGCACTAAATTATGAAATTTTGATATGATTACATGGGATGAGTTCGATAAAATTGATATTAGATCGGGTACTATTGTCCGGGCAGAGGCCTTTTTGGAGGCAAAACGACCTGCTTTTAAGGTTTGGGTCGATTTGGGGCCAGAGTTGGGCATTAAGAAATCAAGTGCCCAAATAACAAAAGTTTACGCTTTGGAGGAATTGGTAGGCAAGCAAGTAGCCTGTGTAGTCAATTTCCCCCCTAAACAGATCGCGTCTTTTATGTCAGAAGTGCTGGTAACGGGCTTCCCCGACAAGGACGGAAATGTAGTGCTCACCACCATTGACAAATCCGTTCCTAACGGATCCCGATTATACTAAGCCGATGTTTTCCTTTTCACAGCTCCCCGATCTTCTTAAGGGTCAAATGCTACAACTTGTAGAAGATGGAGCCATAGAATATCTGATCATTGACAGTCGCAAGTTGTTTGCTTCTCCCCGGAGCATATTCTTTGCCATAAAGGGCATTCGGAATGATGGCCATGCCCATATTGGTATTGCTTATGAACAAGGAATAAGATTATTCATAGTGGAACAGGATATAGAAACAGAAAAGTTTCCACAGGGTAATTTTTTCAAGGTAGCTTCCAGCGTAAAGGCGTTGCAAAGTTTAGCAACTGCTCACCGGAATCAGTTTGACTATCCGGTAATCGGGATAACAGGCAGCAACGGAAAAACCATCATAAAAGAATGGCTCTTTCAAATGCTTTCTGCAAAATTCAAGTGTGTTAAAAATCCTGGGAGTTACAATTCTCAAGTTGGCGTTCCCCTTTCTGTTTGGCAAATGAGCACTCAGCATGAGCTTGGAATTTTTGAAGCTGGGATTTCCACACCCAATGAAATGGAGGCATTGCAAAAAGTAATTCAACCTACCATTGGGCTATTTACTATGCTTGGCTCAGCACATGACGAAGGGTTCTCCTCTTCAAATGAAAAACTACTGGAGAAACTTAAACTGTTTGAGTCTTGCAAAACCATTGTTTACTGCAATGATAACTTAGCCGTCAGCGATGAAATCTCCAGGCAAAAGAAACCATTCCAGGAATTGATCGGATGGGGGGAAAGTAAGGGCTCAGATGTTTTACTCGAGTTCAATAAACCAGATTCTATATCAATTACTGGCAAATTTGGGAAGTTGAATTTTACACTTCCATTTACAAATGCTGCTTCCAAAGAAAATGTATTACACTGCATAACGGTGCTTTTATACCTTGGGTATTCAGCACAGGAGGTACAGGAAAAGATTGATCAATTGCGGGCGATTCCTATGCGACTAGAACTAAAACAAGGAATCAATCATTGCCAAATCATTGATGACACTTACAATAACGATCTCGGTGGCCTCCGGATCAGTTTAGATTTTTTAGAAGGCATCAACATGCCAAAGAAAACCCTAATACTATCGGACATATTGCAATCGGGATTAACCCTTGACGAATTGTCCCAGCATGTGGCTGTCCTTATTAAGGAAAAACATATTCAGAAATTTATTGGAATAGGTTTTGGGTTTCACTCCTATCAGCAACTATTCAGTGCATTGAATATCGATTCTAAATTTTTCCTTACCACAGAAGATTTCCTCAACCAAATTGATTGGAATTCTTTCTCACAAGAAGCCATTCTAGTAAAAGGGGCAAGGGTATTTCAGTTTGAAAGAATTATCAGGCCACTTCAGAAAAAAATTCATGGCACTACCATGGAAATTGATCTGGGCGCCATGGTTCATAACCTCAACTATTTCAAGTCTTTGCTCCAGCCCAACGTAAAGCTTATGGTAATGGTAAAAGCTTTTGCCTATGGAAGTGGAAGCAACGAAATCGCGAGCCTGTTGCAGTACCATCGTGTGGATTATTTAGGGGTGGCCTACGTGGACGAGGGAGTTGACTTAAGAAATCATAATATCCATTTACCAATTATGGTTATGAACCCTAGTAAGAACAGCTGGGATGTAATGCTCGATCGGCAATTGGAACCGGAAATATACAGTTTGTCTTTACTCGAATCTTTGGTCGAGTTCCTGGATGGAAAACCGTGCTCCATTCACTTGAAGATCGACACAGGAATGTACAGGTTGGGATTTGAACTCCAGGAACTGACTGAAGTAGTTCAAATACTTTCCAATCACCACAATGTTCAGGTGGCATCCATTTTCTCTCATTTAGCCGGTGCTGATGATCCTGTTCATGATGATTTTTCTGCTGAACAGGCAAGGTGTTACAATGAGGCCCTTAACTTGATTCAGGATAAGCTCAAAATTAAACCTATTCGGCACATCCTTAATTCCAGTGGCATTTTACGCCTTCCGGAATACCAACTAGATATGGTCAGGCTCGGCATAGGCCTTTACGGAGTCGATCCTACTGGAGCATTCAACAATCAACTTCAACCTGTAGCTACCCTAAAAACCGTGGTTTCACAGATTAAAAAAATAAAGCCTGGTGAAACGATTGGTTATAGCAGAAAGGGAACAGCAGAAAAGAATATTATTACCGCTACCATCGCAATAGGGTACGCTGACGGCTATTCAAGAAGCTTTGGAAACGGAGTTGGTCAGGTAAGCATCCGTGGTAAAAAAGCCCCAGTGGTAGGCAACGTTTGCATGGATATGACTATGGTGGATGTAACGGACATTCCTGGGGTAGTTGAAGGAGATGAGGTTATCATTTTTGGAAATGAGAATTCCATCCATGACGTAGCTACCCAGGCACACACGATACCCTACGAAATATTAACCAACACAAGTGAGCGAGTTAAGCGTATTTTCTTTGCAGAAGGGATTTAACCGCACCCTAGATTCTTTTTCAAATCCCGGTCGGGTAGCCCCACATACTCCGGCTCTTCTTTTTCTTCCTGTTCGATGTCTTTCTTGGCATCGGCCGCCTCTTCATTAGTTTCTGCTGGTTTTGGGTCTGTTTTGTCTTTTTCCATCATATGAGAGCAACAACCTTTCGGTAAACATGGTTTATTTGGCGATCAACAATTATCTTCACGCAGTTTTAATTTAATCTAAATAAAAAGTGGCAGATCTTGCCAAAAGTGTTGCTCAGATGGCCCCCGGAGAAACTGCTGTAATTGCAGGATTCATATCTGAGGAGCTTTCCAATAAGCTACTGGAAATGGGATTTTTGCCTGGATCGGTTATCAAATTCAATTTCAAAGCCCCCTTTGGAGACCCCATCTGTGTCACTATTTCAGGTTATGATATTACCCTTCGCCTTGAAGAGGCAGCCATGATTTCTATCTTAAATTAAATCTACAGGGTGAAACAGTTGAAGGTCGCATTAGCAGGAAAACCCAATTCAGGAAAGTCGTCACTTTTCAATCAACTGACTGGTCTTAATCAAAAAACTGGAAACTTTCCCGGAGTTACTGTCGATAAAAAAACTGGAATCACTCGTCTTGATGAAAATACAAATGCAGAAATAATTGACTTACCTGGCATCTATAGTCTTTACCCAAGGTCACTTGATGAAAAGATTGTAGCAGAAATATTCTCAGACAGGCGAAATAATTACTTCCCAAATAAAGTAATTCTGGTGGCTGATGCCACCAATCTTCAAAGTTCGTTATTGCTGCTTACTCAGCTTATCGACCTCAGGTTACCGACAGTTCTTGTCCTCAACATGGTAGATCTTGCTGCCAAATCAGGGCAGAATATTGATGTGATCAAACTTTCTCAAAACCTTGATTTGCCCGTTGTATTAGTAAATGCACGCACTGGGCAGGGTATTCAGGAATTAAAAAAAGTGTTGTTAGGAAACATTCCCGTTTCCAAACAAAAAATTTATTCACTTGACCAGAAAATCATTCCAGCTGTTGATGAGACTAAGCAACACTTTAATCTGGAGTCAAATTATGAAGCCTATCAATACCTTCAACAAGTAGAAAACCTTTCCTTCTTGCGTGATGAGGATAAAGCATTTATAGGATCACTGGCCAAACAGTACGAGTTCTTCCCAGGCAAGTACCAGGGCGCTGAAACTATCATCAGATATCAATTTATACAGGACTTACTGAGCAAAGTAGTTTTAAAAACTGCAGATACGGAGTGGAAGAGATTCTCCTATCGCATCGACAAGGTATTGACGCATAAAGTAGGGGGCTACTTGATTTTTTTCAGTATCCTTTTTCTAATTTTTCAATCTATTTTCGCCTGGGCGCAGGTTCCGATGGATTTCATTGACTCCACATTCGCAAACCTAAGCAACCTCCTAAGAGATGTGTTTCCTGATGGCCCGTTCTTTGACCTTATCACACAGGGGATTATACCTGGCATTGGTGGTATTTTAATTTTTGTGCCTCAGATAGCCATTCTATTTGCCTTCATAGCCGTTTTGGAAGAAACCGGGTACATGTCCCGAGTCGTTTTTTTGATGGACAAAATCATGCGCAAGTTTGGTATGAGTGGAAAAAGTGTAGTCCCTTTGATTTCTGGCTGGGCGTGTGCAATCCCCGCTATTATGGCTACCCGGACGATAGAAAATTGGAAGGACAGGCTCATCACTATTTTTGTGACACCGCTGATGAGCTGTTCTGCTCGCCTGCCTGTCTATGCAATTTTAGTTGCACTAATTATTCCTGACGACAAGCTTTTTGGGTTCTTCAACTACCAGGGAATCGTCCTGATGGGATTGTATTTGCTTGGATTTTTGGCGGCTATTTTCTCGGCACTTGTGATGAAGTGGATTGTGAAGTCTAGTGAAAGGAGTTACCTGATCATGGAGTTACCTACTTACCGAATGCCTAAGTGGTCTAATGTTGGGCTTACTATTGTGAGCAAAACAAGAACATTTGTGTTTGAAGCTGGGAAGATAATTCTTGCTGTGTCCATCGTTTTATGGGTGTTGGCCAGCTACGGCCCCGCCCAGCAAATGAATCAAGCTGAAACCGTTGTAGATACACAAATTAGCAATGATGAAGTGGCAGCTGACCAGCGAGAAAGGCTTCTGATGGCCTATCGGCTTGAGCATTCCTACGCAGGAATAATTGGAAAGGCCATTGAACCTGCTATTGCCCCACTAGGATACGACTGGAAGATTGGAATTGCATTGATAACATCATTTGCGGCCAGAGAAGTTTTTGTGGGCACCATGGCCACAATTTACAACGTAGGCAATACAGAAGATCAAACTACAATTAAAAGCAGGTTGCGTGCTGAGATCAATCCCGATACAGGCGGCCCCAGATTTACAACTGCCACTGGTCTTTCTCTTCTTGTGTTTTACACATTTGCCATGCAATGCATGAGCACATTGGCCATTGTGAAAAGAGAAACCAATGGGTGGAAGTGGCCTATGATACAATTGGTTTACATGACCGCTCTTGCTTATATATCAGCGTTGATTGTCAATCAGGTCTTTTCATAATGCTATTTGTTTCAAAAGTCCCTATTCTCATTATATTTATGGGTTTAAGAACTTATGAGCCAGAACAAAAACTATCACCTCGGGGTACTTTATCTTATGCGCCTTCTAATCAACGCAGATGGCATTGTAGATATCAGTGAAAACGATGCACTGAATAAAGTAAAGAAACACGAAAATATTCCAGAGCCCACTTTAATAGAATTTGAGAAATCCGTTCTTAGCAAAAAAGAAAAAGAGATTTATCAATCGGGAATTGATTACATCAACTTATGTTCAGATGAAGAAAAGATGAGTGCTTTTGTTCATCTCTACAAGATGTCTGAGGCAGATGGCCGTGTGCATGTAAAAGAAGTTCGCCTTTTACTCTACTCTATAAGGCAAGCAAAAATTGAATTTAATGATGTGGTGGCTAAGGCGAAACTACTTAAATACAGTTAGCCATCATGGCTCCTGTCCGGTAAATTATTAATAGGTTTGCGGCTCCAATGAAGCCACAGTATTATCAGAATAACTTTAAACTAGGCGTATTAGGCGGAGGTCAGCTCGGCAGGATGCTTATTCAATCGGGTATTGATTTCAACATCTCCTTTTCGATATTGGATCCGGATGCCAATGCACCCTGTAGCCAACTTGCTCCTTTCACAATAGGAAAACTCACTGATTATGACACCGTCATCCAGTTTGGAGCATCCTGTGATCTGATCACTATAGAGATAGAAAATGTAAACACGGAAGCTCTGAAGGAGCTTGAGAGGAGAGGGAAGAAGGTTTTTCCACAACCCGCTATCATAGAATTGATCCAGGACAAAAGAATACAAAAGCAGTTTTACATTGACAACGGAATCCCCACTGCAGAATTTGTATTAACAGAAAACAAAAGTGAAGTATTGAAACATAGTACTTTCTTACCTGCTGTTAATAAACTTGGCAAGGAAGGCTATGATGGAAGAGGTGTTCAGATGATAAGAAGCCAAGAAGACCTTGATAAAGCATTTGATGCTCCAGGTCTACTGGAAAAAATGATTGACTTTGACAAGGAGATTGCCATAATAGTAGCCCAAAATGAAAAGGGAGATATTGTTTCCTATCCAGCCGTAGAGATGGCATTCCATCCAGAAAAAAATTTAGTGGAATACTTATTTGCCCCAGCTAATCTGGCTGAAAATATTCAACAAAAAGCAGATCAAATTGCCCGGAAAGTTATTGATCGACTAGGCCTGGTAGGCATTCTAGCCGTAGAGATGTTTGTAACTAAAGAGGGTGAGGTGTTGGTAAACGAAGTAGCACCCAGGCCTCACAACAGCGGACATCAAACTATAGAAGCCAACGACACATCGCAATACGAGCAGCACTTGAGGGCTATACTAAACCAGCCATTAGGAAGCACCAAAATGCGTATCCCCAGTGCCATGGTGAATTTATTGGGAGAAGACGGCTTTACAGGCGAAGCAAAATATGAAGGCATGGAGGAGGTACTGGCGCTGGAGGGAGTACACGTACACCTTTATGGGAAGAAAATCACAAAGCCTTTCCGCAAAATGGGGCACGTAACAATTGTGGATGACGATATGGAAAGTTTGAGGAAGAAAGCCAACTTTGTAAAAGACAACCTTAAAGTAATAGCATGAGCAAACCTTTAGTAGGAATTATCATGGGCAGCCAATCTGACCTAAACATCATGAGAAAAGCAGCAGATTTTCTGAAAGAAATGAAAGTGCCCTACGAGATCACCATTGTTTCTGCCCACCGGACACCAGAGCGTATGGTAGAATATGCCACTTCCGCCCGAAGTCGAGGACTCAAGGTTATTATAGCTGGTGCAGGAGGAGCGGCTCATCTGCCGGGTATGGTTGCTTCCATGACTTCATTGCCTGTAATTGGCGTACCCGTCAAATCACCCAATTCCATAGATGGATGGGATTCCATCTTATCCATACTTCAGATGCCTGGAGGGGTGCCAGTGGCCACAGTTGCCCTTGATGGCTCAAAAAATGCTGGAATTCTTGCTGCCCAAATCATCGGTACGACCGACTCGGTAGTGGCCGAACGATTGGATAAATACAAAGAAGACCTAAAAAAGAGGGTGCTTGCTACTGCTGCTAACCTCGAAAAGTCAGGACTGCCAAAGGCTTAGTACAAGCCACCACTGGATATACGTGGTTTTTTCAGTAACTTTTCAGATTCGTTCAAACTAATTCCAGAATGAGGCCAAGTGAAAAGGGCTGGTTAAAAGAATACCTTGACTTCCGAAAAGATTTATTGGGAGAGTTGACTTCTGAAAAGAAGAGGGCTTCTCATCCTGAACATTCTTTGTATCGGCTTATTCAGCCAACCGGACTGATGTATGGCCATGCTGTGGACGTGCTTGATCATCCTGAATTGGAAGAATTAGATGAAAAGGACAAGATGAAATTGCTGCTGGCTGAAAGCCTCATTAGCAGTTCTTTACTTTTTCATGACAAACCCGTCAAAGATCCGGAAGAGCTTTCCAAACTGATGACTAAGACATTGGAAAGCATTGCGAGTTTTTATAACAATGTATTTCCAGAACTTGCAACTCCTTCCAAATCCTTGTTTGGAAAAAGAAAATCAGCACTGGAATTGGCGGAAAAAATACTAGACAAAAGAATAGAAAGAACTACTGAGTACAGTGGTAATTTCTGGGTTCAGTTTTTTCATAATAGTTTACTCTTTCTTGATATATTCATCTTTGGCCAATGGATACATACTAACGCAGATCGTATTGTCTCCGACTTTTTTAAATATGAGCGCGAAGAATTGCGTTTTTCTGTTGTAAAAATTATAGCGGCTGCTACACACGCTAACAACAAGATTGAATTTGAAGAGCGAAGACTATTTGAGTTCTTTTTACAAAGCGCTGGGCTTTCGCCAGATAAAAAGAAAGAAGCTATTGAAATTTTCAACAAAGGACTAGAGGTAGAAACCATTAATCTGCCTACCAACAATTCATGGCTCCTTAAAAAGTATTTCCTTGAGATGGCCATACTTACTATCTGGGCAGATAAAAAGGTAGAAGACAAAGAGAGTGAATTTCTAGTTCAGTTATGCCACTATCTTGATTTCAAGGAAGACGATCTTGAAAATAGTATGATCGCCATTGAAGGCTTCGTGCTGGAACACTGGGAGCAATTGGGCTATTTACAAAACAAGCAAGACTACAATGAAGTAAGTGAGCGGTTTATTAAAAGGTTGACGAAGCTCACTGAAAATAATAAGAACAGGATCGTAAGCGAAGTAAAGGAAAGTAAGGTACTAATGGATCTTTTACGAAAAGCGAAAGTAGGAGAATTGACTGAAGAGGAAAAGCAAAAAGTGCAAGGGCTGATGATGGTTGTGCTCAAAACCATCCCTACGTTTGTAATTATCGCGTTGCCACAACGCTATCTTACATTACCTGTATTGATGAAAGTACTGCCAGCAAATATCTTTTCTGAAACGTTGAGCGATTAAGCCAGCTCGTCCGATTTCTTTTTCTTGGGCACTATCACCGAGAACACTATGGACAGGGTGAGCGTAAGCAATATCACTGTAAACGATAATGTTATCGGGATATGCATGTCGAATATCTCCAAAAGCATCTTGGCACCAATAAAGAACAGGATAATAGAAAGTCCCTTTTGTAGTAAATAGAACTTGTCAATAATTCCAGCCAATAGGAAAAACATAGCCCTAAGGCCTAAGACTGCAAAAATATTAGAAGTGTATATCAAAAATTCATTTTGCGTAATCGCAAATGCAGCAGGGATGGAGTCTACTGCAAAGATTAAGTCTGTGGTTTCAATAAGCACAATCACTAAAAATAATTCGGTGAACATAAGCTTGGGCTTCGTTATCACAAAACTTGCTCCTGTATCACCTTTGGCCATTGGGAGATACTTCCTGCAGAGTTTTAATATAGGATTTTTCTCTGGATCAATTTTTTCATCACTGTCTTCAAAGTAAATTTTGATTCCGGAATAAATTAGAAACACGCCAAACACATACAGTATCCAGTGGAACTTGGCGATAAATAGCGCCCCAACAAAAATAAATATCCCCCTGAAAACAACCGCCCCTAATATTCCCCAGAAAAGGACTTTATGGTAGTACTCTTCTTTTACACTGAAGTATTTCAGGATAAGCAGGATAACGAAGATATTATCAACCGACAGTGCGTATTCCGTTAAATAAGCAGAGAAATATTCGAGGGCTGCATCAGAACCACTATCATCATAGCGGTATACCAAATAACCAAACGCGGTACTTACAACTACCCAGAAAATTGACTGATAAAGAGCCGACTTCGTTGAAATCTTATGAGCTTTCTTATTGAAAACACCCAAGTCAATCAGAAGAAAAAGGACAATTACAACACCAAATACTGCGAACAGAATCGTCTCAGCCTGGTTGTTGTTCCTGAACAGGGAAAATAACAGCATTTGCCTTTTTCGTGTTTTTGAGTAAAAAAGAGGTGATTATCGGCCAAGTTAAGGCACATAATCACCCCTTATTAAATTTCTATAGCTACAAATATAAACTAATCCTTAAAACTTACATGTGTGTTTAATACTGCTCTCTGTTAAAAGGAAACCCACTCGTATTTGCCTTCTAAAAGGCTTACAAATCGATGGATTAACTCTTACATCTTCCATACAATTAAGTAAGTCAAATCCTAATTAGCCTTATTCAGGGCAAATTAATCCAATTTTTTTGATCTTCAATCTTCTCTGATAAAAGGCTTAAACGTTTCTCCGTACTAGTGCTAAACAAGCTATTAGTTCTCTTCAAACTGCAACTTCAGTAGGTTGCTGTAAATGCCATCGCTATTACCTGTAAGTTCATCATGTGAGCCTGATTCAGCAATAACACCCTCTTTGATGACCACTATTCGATCAACCTTTCGAATAGTACTCAGTCGGTGTGCAATGATAATAGTCGTTCGGCCCTCCATTAAGTTTTCAAGAGCGTCCTGAACCAATTTTTCTGATTCTGAATCCAGAGATGAGGTAGCCTCATCCAAAATCAAAATAGAAGGGTTTTTAAGAATAGCTCTGGCAATAGCAACTCTTTGGCGCTGGCCTCCGGAAAGTTTTACGCCCCTATCACCTACCAAAGTGCTCATTTGTTCCGGAAAAGAGAGAATAAAGTCTAACGCGTTGGCTTTCCGAGCTGCTTCCTCTATTTCCTGATCAGTAGCATCTGGTTTTCCGTATGCAATATTTTCTTTGATTGTGCCTCCAAACAGTATGACTTCCTGAGGAACAACACCAATGTTACCTCGATAAGCAGAAAGTTGATAATCATCGATAGGCTTGCCATCCACCAAGACCTTTCCTTTGCTAGGCTGATAATAGCGCAACAATAGGCTGGTAAGGGTCGATTTTCCTGAGCCGCTTGGCCCTACCAAGGCGACTTTCTGACCTACGCCAATTTCAAAATCTATTGCCTTCAAAACCGGCAAGTCGGCCCGGGTAGGATATGAAAAAGCTACATCCTTAAACTGTATTTTGCCATCAAGCTTAAGTGAAGTGATGAATTCATCCTTTTCATCTGTTTCAGCCAATATTTCCATGACACGCTCTGAGGCCCCCACAGATTTTTGCAACTGACTGTAGATATCCCCTAGTCCTGCTATAGAGCCACCTATGAATGTGGTGTAGAGAACAAACGAAAATAATTCTCCTACCGTCACCTCATTGGCCTGAACCAGAAATGCCCCGTACCAACTCACCGCCACGATACCCCCAAATAAGGCTACAATGGTAAATGATATAAATACCCCTCTGTATTTAGCAGCATGAAGTGCAATACGAACAACCTCTTTTAGGGATTTCTTATACCGGGCTACTTCAAATAATTCATTGGTAAAAGACTTGACAACAGTAATTGACTGTAAAGTTTCCTCTACAATCACGTTAGTGGTTGCCAGTTGGTCCTGGGTCTTTTTTGAAAGCTTTCTTATGAACCTGCCAAAAAATAAAGCCGCCAACACCAAAACCGGAAAAGTTAGCAACATGAATAAGGTAAGTTTGGGCGTCAATACAAAAATGACAATGGTACCAGCAATCAGTACCATTACTTGCCTCAATAGCTCAGCCAACGTTACTGTGAAAGCATCTTGTAAAATTCCTACATCAGAGGTGATGCGACTGATCAACTCTCCTATTCGTCTCTTATCAAAAAAAGTAAGCGGTAACCACAGCATTTTTTCGTACACCGAAAGACGTATGTCTGCCAGTGTCTTCTCACTAACGATCGCAAAAGTATAAACCCTTATGAAAGAGAATATGCCCTGAACAATTAAGATCGCAATAAGCGCTAAAGCAATCTGGTTTATACTTGTAAGAATGAAACCACTCTTTCCTGAGGCTACATCCAATAGTTTTCCTGCAAAGTAAGGAAATGAAAGCAGCGTAACGCTCGACAAAACCAAACATAAAATTCCGAGAAGCAAGGTCCATTGATAAGGTCTTACGAATCTAAAGACACCTATCAGTTTTTGAAATCCGGAGCGATTTAATTTTGGTTTCTCTACTTCTTCGTCCTTTACTCGCTCCGCCATAATTTTCTAAATCGTTTTAATAAATCACTTTCGAGGAAATGGAAAACCTGACACTATCACGTAGAATCATTTTCTGAACTCCCCTCACATTGTACTTGGATACGATCATCTGTTTATCCACATCCTCTAATTCCATTGAGAATTTTCGAGCTGTGTAATAAAGAGAATTTTGTTCACTCAACGTGGCCTCCAGTTTTCTTAATTTGTGCGGGCTATCTTGATAATAAAGTTTTAAACTTTTTACTGGGATTTCTCTATTGGCGACAAAACTTCTCACTGTTAAGTTACTGTTTGCGTCTTTCACTCCATCAATCACATCATAAGCATCTACATAGATGGGTTTATTAATGATATCGAGATGGCGAAACACTTCTAATTCTTTAGCCCAGGAGGCACTATCAGGTTTAAAATTGGTCTTGTCTTTTGTGCTGTCAATCGATGCTGCTTTGGAAAGTGAGGCTTCGCTTTCCTCCAGATAAGCCAATTGCCTGTCAATAAGGCTGTCAATGTCAAAGTATTTTTTAGATACTGTAGTGTTATTCTGACAAGAGGCCATTGCCAATGCGCAAAGAACAACGAGCAAGCTAAATCTCATATTATGATTCTATTAAGACAGTTCCTGTCATTTCAGAGGGAATGGGGATACCCATTAGTGTGAGAATGGTTGGAGCCAGATCACCCAGTTTTCCGTCTTTCACTTTTCCTTTGTATTCGGACGACACAAAAATACAAGGCACTAGATTAGTAGTGTGTGCAGTATTCGGAGATCCATCTTCATTGATCATCATGTCGGCATTGCCATGATCCGCAATGATGATAATAGTATATCCATTCTTCAGTGCAGTTTCGGTAACGGCCTCATTACATTGGTCCACTGTTTCGCAAGCAATTATCCCGGCACTAAAAACACCAGTATGTCCTACCATATCAGGGTTGGCAAAGTTCAGGCATATGAAGTCTGCAGATTTTTTCTCCAACTCCGGAATAATCTTATCCCTTATATCCCTCGCACTCATTTCAGGTTGCAAATCGTAAGTAGCTACCTTTGGTGAAGGACAAAGAATTCTTGACTCTCCCTCAAAAGGCACTTCTCGCCCTCCTGAAAAAAAGAAAGTGACGTGCGGATATTTTTCCGTTTCAGCTATTCGTATTTGCTTTTTGCCAGCTTTAGCAACTACCTCTCCAAGGGTGTTTAGCAGGTTATCTTTTTCAAATATCACCTTGACTCCTTTAAACGAATCATCATAACTTGTAAGGGTGACATAATGAAGCGGCAATGCGTGCATATTTTGTTCAGCAAAATTTTGCTGCGTAAGCGCCATCGTAATTTGTCTTCCTCGGTCGGTTCTGAAATTAAAACAAATTACAACATCACCTTCTTGTATCGTTCCCAAGGGTTTTCCTAGTGGCTCAGTTGTTATAATCGGCTTCAAAAACTCATCTGTAATTCCATTTTTATACGATTGTTCAATAGCTGCAATAGGATCATTTGTCCTTTCTCCAATTCCGTTTACCATGGCATCATAAGCCAACTTCACCCGTTCCCATCTGTGGTCCCTATCCATGGCATAGTACCTTCCTACAATGCTTGCCAACTTCCCAGTACTGTTCCGCATGTGGTTTTGCAAGTCTGTCAAATAACCAACAGCACCTTTTGGGTCTGTATCTCTACCATCGGTAAAGGCATGAACAAATAAATTTTCTACACTATTATTATTTGCAATTGTACAAATGGCCTTGAGGTGATTAATATGAGAGTGAACACCACCGTCAGAAACTAATCCCATCAAATGAATCTGCTTCTTATTCTCTCTGGCATACTTAAACGATTCCAGCAAAACAGGATTATTATCTAACTCTTTATCATCAATTGCTTTATTCACCCTTACCAGATCCTGGTAAACAACTCGCCCCGCTCCAATATTCATATGCCCGACTTCAGAATTTCCCATCTGCCCGGCAGGCAGCCCAACGGCAAGGCCAGAGGCCTCTAGTTTACCATGCGGATATTTATCGTATAAAGCATTGATGTAAGGTGTATGGGCGTGATCTATTGCCGATGCTTTTTTGTTTTTAGCAATACCCCACCCATCCAAAATCATGAGTAAAACCTTCGAATTCATATTGGCTATTGTTGGCGGCAAATATAACCCTCTGATGAGGATTATCCGTGTTATCCAATCCAATTACAGTTTTAACGTATGTTAGGTTCGGGAATATTAGTTTTATATTTAGGTGATATCATTTAATGGCATAATTTTGGTCTGTAATCATTTGAAATGAAGTACAGGAGAGTAAAAATTGTTGGGTTGGTGGTTGTGCTTACGTTTTGTGTAGCATTACAGCATTCATATGCACAGGATGCTATTTTTGACCCTATCAGGGACGTGATCAAAACGGGAAGCGCAAAAGAAATGTCGAAGCATTTGAATCAAAATGTGGAGATCAACATCGAAGGCAATGTGAATACCTATAGCAAGGCACAAGCAGAATTCGTTTTTCGTGATTTCTTCAAAAAACATCCCGCCACCAGTTTTACTATTGTGCATAAAGGAGCATCCAAAGGGGGACAACAGTTTGCTATTGGTAGATACGTGAGCAACAATGACAGTTACAACGTATTGATGTTAGTAAAAGAAATAAGCGCCACCTACCTGATTCATGAAATCAGTTTCGTGAAGGAATGACCCACCCTGCCTACCTGACTGACGAAGCACTCACATCCTTTATTACTTCTGCCTTAGCTGAGGACATTGGGGAAGGAGACCATTCTTCTTTAGCTGCTATACCTGCAAACGCAACCAACAGAGCCAAACTTTTAATTAAAGCCGATGGCATTATAGCAGGACTGGACCTGGCTGAAAAAATATTCCACTTTTATGACCCTAACCTCGTTATCACCTTTCAGAAAAAGGATGGAGATCCAATTAAAAAAGGCGAGATAGCATTTATCGTTGAAGGATCATCTCGTTCGCTTCTTTCAACTGAACGATTGGTACTCAATTGCATGCAGCGAATGAGTGGTATTGCCACCTACACACATCAGTTATGTCAAATCATCAAAGGCACCTCCGCTCAATTGATGGACACCAGAAAGACCACACCCAATTTCAGGCTAGCTGAGAAGTGGGCCGTACTTATTGGTGGTGGACTTAATCATCGGTATGCACTGTACGACATGATTATGCTTAAGGACAATCATATTGACATGGCTGGCGGAATTGAAAATGCGATTAACAATACGAAAGTCTATCTGGCAAAACAAAATAGAAAACTTAAGATCGAAGTAGAGACCCGCAATTTGGAAGAAGTACAAGAAGTACTTCGTGTAGGGGGTGCAGATGTGATCATGTTGGACAACATGAGCCCTCAATTGATGAAAGAAGCAGTCGCAATCATAAATGGCCAATGCAAAACAGAAGCCAGCGGGGGCATTACAGAACTAACACTGCGAGATGTGGCTGAATGCGGGGTGGATTTCATATCAGTGGGTGCTCTTACCCATTCTGTCAAAAGCCTTGATTTAAGTCTTAAAGTGTTGGAATAAATTTTTACGCCTCGCGTAAACAGCCTAATTTTGCCCCTCATTTTCTAGCGTACACACTATCATGATTGTCAAGACTAAAAATTATAGATTAGAAAAGAAGACTTATATCAAACTCGCTATGCGCAATATTTTAAAGCAGCAATGGTGGGTGGGTCTAATCGTAATTGCAATCTGCCTTGGCTTTGTATGGATACCCAATATTTGGTGGTTTATAGGGGCTTTTATTGGTGCAGCGCTTTATCTGCTTTTTTGGTGGGTTCAATTTTATGGGGTCACTCAGCTGGAGCAAGGTAAAATGCTCTTCGAGAGATTGTCTTACGAAATCAACAGCCAGCAAGTTTTGATCAAATTGAGCGCACGTGAAGGAATGCCTATGAAGTGGGATCAGATCAAAAAAGCGCAAATAGGCAAGGATCATTTTTTGCTCATGGTCAACAAAGCCCAGTTGATTTATCTTCCCTTCAAGATCTTCAACAGTGAAAATGAAAGGAAGTTTGTCACCAGCATTCTAAGAACAAAAGGTTTCATCAAGCAATAGGAAGAATAATTCATTCTTAATTGATTTCCGTACACAACCTTAGCAACTTTGGTTGTGGAAAAAAGGAAGCAGAAACTAACTCCCCAACAGGCCCTTCAAAAAATCTATCACTACTGTGCTTATCAGGAACGCTCGCATAAAGAAGTGCGCAACAAACTCTACGGCTATGGTTTGTGGGGAAGTGAAGTAGAGGACCTGCTGACCCGACTCATCACTGAAGATTTTTTAAACGAGGAAAGGTTTGCCAAGTCCTATGCAGGAGGAAAATTTCGGATGAAAAAATGGGGAAGGCGAAAGATAGAAAGAGAGCTAGAAAGTCATGGTCTCACCACCCGATGCATCAATATCGGGATGAAGGAAATCGATGATCAGGACTATAGAGAAGCACTGACATCACTACTTGAAAAAAAGTGGGGCACCACTGAAGAAGAAAATCTCTTTAAAAAGAAAGATAAGGTAGCCCGTCATGCCATTATGAAGGGCTTCGAACCTGACCTCGTTTGGGGTATTATTAAGGAAATATCGCTTTAATCTGTTGCTCAGGGGACAAATAGGTCAATTCAAAGAACCGAAAACCGCCCTTATCACGTTAGTTGACTAAAATTGTCAGGATTTGGCTTTAGCCATATTGCGCACCCTATGAAAAAATTCTTACTGGTTCTCTTTACGAGTACTATTCTCATTTCTACTGCTCACGGACAAAATGATAACGAGCGCGATAAGCAATACAACATCAAAAAATCGATTGCTCTTGAAGGCTACGACCCAGTAAGTTATTTTTCCAATAACCCAACCGAAGGCAAATCTGAATTAAGCTATTCGTACAAAAGCATTACTTATTGGTTTGCCAATCAGGCCAACCTTAACCAATTCAAAGCCAACCCTGATCAATATGAACCAGCGTATGGCGGCTGGTGTGCCTATGCCATGGGTGAAACGGGTGAAAAAGTAAAAATTGATCCTGAAACGTATAAAATCCTTAATAACCGTCTCTATTTGTTCTACAATTTCTGGGGAAACAACACACTTACTGATTGGAACAAGAATGAAAAGGATTTAAAATCCAAAGCCGATCAAAACTGGAAGAAATTAGTACAATAGGCTGATTAATAAGCACTTCATAAAGTATATTTGCCCCTTGAAATAAAATTTATGCAACTAATAAATGCTTCTTACTCCATTTTGTCTCAGTTGGCCTCTGTAGTAGAACAAATTGAAGAAAAGGACTTTTCGTTGCCTTGCCCTTCCCTAGGTAATTCAAGCGTTGGACAACACCTCAGGCACACCCTCGAGTTTTTCCTTTGCCTGGAATCAGGGTGTAACGATGGCGTGGTGAACTACGACAAACGCTCGCACGACAAGATCATGGAAAGTGATAAGTTCATCACGTTATCTACTATTAACAGAATCAAAGACTTTATTTCAAGTAAGGTGGAAGACTTTACTTTTACCCTTGAAGTAGGGTACGAACTTGACAGCGAAGAAAGTGTGAAGATGCAAACCAACTATTTTCGCGAACTCACCTACAACATAGAACATGCCGTGCATCACATGGCCATAATGAAAATTGGGATCAGAGAAATTGCACCCTACATTTCACTTCCTCCTGACTTTGGTATCGCTGCTTCTACTCTCCGCTACAAAGAGTCTTCGGTGGTAACTTCCCACTGATTGCCAAAATGAGTATTGGCAGTCGAATGTTGAGAAGTAATTTTTTTATTAAACTAAAAAGCTGGGAGTACTGGCCTTTTGGCATTCTTCAGGCTCCGGTTATTATCTACTGGCTTTGGCTTTCACTTAAAGCCCGATCCTTGCTTTTTTTCTCGGCCTCCAATCCCAGCATTCTTACAGGGGGTATGTTTGGCGAATCAAAATTCAGCGTGCTTAAAAAAGTCCCGGCAGACTGTCAGCCAAAATCAGTACTGATGGCACATCCCACTTCTGCCGATGCTGTTATTCAAAATTTGAAAGACGAAGGGTTCTCATTTCCTCTCATCTTTAAACCAGACCTTGGTGAAAGAGGGTGGATGGTGAAAATGATAAAATCTGAAGAGGATGTTCATAATTACGTAGCCAGAGCAAAATGGGATTTTATCGCTCAGGCTTTTGTGAATTTGCCTTTAGAGTTCAGCGTGTTTTATGCCAGACATCCTGAAGAAGAAAACGGAAAAGTAACTTCCATCACCAAAAAAGAAATGCTTAAGGTAATAGGTGATGGCAAAAGCACTTTGCAAGAACTCATCCTTAATAAGGACCGCGCAAAACTGCAATGGAACGTTTTGAAAAACACATTTGCCAATCAATTGAATACAGTATTAGCTTCTGGTAAAGAAATCGAATTAGTTTCCATTGGCAATCATTGTTTGGGCACAACGTTTCTCGATCAGAATCATTTAATCACACAAAAATTGTCTGCTTCTTTTGACCAAATCAGCCAACAAGTAGAAGGATTTTACTTTGGTCGCTATGATATAAGAACTGCCTCAGAGCAAGATCTGGAAGAAGGCAACATCATGGTAATGGAACTCAACGGCTGCGGTGCAGAGCCATCACACATTTATCAACCAGGGGCTTCATTTTTTAAGGCAGTAAGTTATTTGTTTACGCACTGGCACACCATATACACTATTAGCATAGCTAACCACAAACGCGGTGTACCGTATCTTCCATGGAAGGAAGGCAAGCAGGTGTATCAACGGTTTAAAGCAGTAACCACTTCCTGATGGAAATACTTTCTGTCTTCTTCATTGGTGCGTTTTTTAGTTTTATTGGCTCTATTCCTCCAGGCACACTCAATTTATCGGTGTTGCAGCTGGGTCTTGAAAACAAAGTGAATACTGCTCTCCGTTTTGCATTGGCTGTATCGATAATAGAATATCCTTACACATGGATTGGTGTGGAGTTTGAAAGCTGGATCACCTCATCTCCAATGGTAATAGAAAACTTCCAGCTGATCACAGCAATCGTGATGGTGGCCATTGGAGTGCTCAACTTATGGTCTGCTGAAAAGCCAACCAACTTCTCTTTAAAATTCAATGAAAGTGGATTTCGCAGAGGCCTTATCTTAAGCGTACTCAATCCCATGGCCATTCCTTTTTGGATTGGGATAACTGCTTACCTCAAAGCGCAAGGCTGGCTTGAATTATCCTCTGCATGGCTGTTGCACAGCTATATTCTTGGAACATCAGTGGGCGCCATGATTTTATTGACATTGTTTGCATTGATGGCTAAAAAACTGGCGCGTTATGTAAAGAACAACAAAATGGTAAAACGCATCCCCGGATTTACTCTACTGGCATTGGGCATTTATGCCTTCGTCAAATATCTATTTTAGATTCTTCGTTTCCTTATATCGAAAACAATCGGTGAGGTGATCGTTCACCAATCCACAAGCTTGCATGTGCGCATAAATCACTGTACTCCCCACAAACTTAAACCCACGCTTAATCAAATCTTTGCTCAACGCATCCGACTCCGGGGTAGTGGCCGGCACTTCTTTCATTGACTTGCGTTTGTTCGCGATGGGTTTACCTCCTACAAATTGCCAAACGTATTTATCGAAAGAACCAAACTCTTTTTGTACTTCCAGAAATCGCTTTGCATTGTTAACAGCTGCAAATACTTTGAGTCTGTTTCTTACTATAGAAGGATCCAATAATATTTTTTCAAGTTTCGCATCAGAAAATCTGGCTACTTTTTTCGGATCAAAATCAGCAAACAGCTTTTTGTAACCCTCTCTCTTTTTCAAGATGGTAGCCCAGCTCAAACCAGCCTGAGCACCTTCCAAAATAAGAAATTCAAAATGTACATTATCATCATGTACAGGCACACCCCACTCTGTATCGTGGTATTCGATGTATTGCCCAAACCCCAAACACCATGCACATCGCGTTTTTTCTTTCATTAGTAAAGATTCAATTAGAAGTCTATAGTAAAAGTCGTAACTTTCTTACAAAGAAATGCAAATGAAAGCTTGGTACTGTATTCTCTTTTCAACTTGTTTTTTTCTCAGTTCAGAGGCACAACTCCACGTTCCACTATCTGCTACACATGAAAGCAATCAATTAAGCGCTTACACTCTTCCCGATTATTCTTTGTCATCCTATCGACACAAATCCATCAAGCCTAAACCATCCAGTATTTGGTTGGCACAGACCAGTTCTTACACGGGAGAAAGCGGCTCCACCTATTGGACTGGCAACATCACTACCCAATCTTATGGCAAAGGCAAATGGGGCACATTTTATTATTGGGATGTGCAAGGCAACCTCCGCGACATGAAAGGGTTCATAGATATCGCTGGCAAAAACAAAAGAGGACTTAAGCTGGTTTTCCCCTGGCGTTGATTTCTTTTTTATATCTTGACATTCAAAATAATTTTTATATACATGAAATACTTTGCAACAATTACTTGCCTTCTACTTTTTACTGTTGGCGCATTCGCCCAAAAAGTTGACTACGATAAAAGAGTAGAAGAGCTGGGCATTAAGTTGACCCCACCTTCAACTCCTACAGCTAACTTTGTAAAGGCGGTGCGCACTGGCAATCTGCTTTACCTTTCAGGGCATGGACCCAGCAAGCCGGAGGGTGGAAGCATCACTGGTAAAGTAGGACAAGACATGACCATTGAAGAAGGTTATAATGCAGCGCGCCAGTCAGGGATCGCATTGTTGTCTACCATGAAGGCCGAACTCGGTAGCCTCAACAAAGTGAAGCGTATTGTGAAAGTACTGGGCATGGTTAACTGTACACCCGACTTTAAAGATCAGCCTAAAGTAATTAATGGTTGCTCCGATTTATTGGTGGAAGTCTTTGGCGAAAATGGAAAGCATGCTCGCTCAGCTGTGGGCATGAATGCCTTGCCTAGCAACATTGCTGTTG
>JBATLM010000107.1:0-1605 GCA_049289315.1 Cyclobacteriaceae bacterium | reverse complement strand
AATTCTAATACTGTTAAAGACCTATTTCTTTAAGCCTTCAAAGTTAGGGAGTTCAAATGGAATTAATTAATAAAAAAGAAGATAACGGCCTATCCAGGCGTGAGTTTATTGCGATGTCTGGTGGTGCCGTAAGTTTTGCAACTCTTGTTGCAATGGGTGTCCCAGCAGGGTGGGCAGAAAATAAATCGGATGTTGACTTAGATACTATGAACATAAAAGAAAATAAAACAGATGTCTTAGTTATTGGTGGAGGAATGGCAGGATTATTTGCAGCAGTTAAGGCTTATGATGCGGGATCCAAAGTGATGCTTGTTTCCAAAGGTCGTCTGGGTTCGTCGGGTATGACTCCTTTTGCAAAAGGAATATTCACTTACGATGCAAAGAATGAAAAACTTAGCCTTGATGAATTTGTTGATACTGTATCTCGCTCAGCTTTAGGGACTAATAATCCGGTTTATACCAGACAAATGGCTGAACATTCGCTGGCGCGGGTAAATGAGCTAAGAGAATGGGGCTTTTTTGATTCGCCTCTTTACAACAATTCCTTTAGCAAGCCAATTACCGAGCGAAATATTCCTGTGATGGAAAGGATTGTAATTACTCATCTCATTAAAGAAGACGGCAGGATTGCAGGAGCTGCAGGTTTTAGCCTTGATGATACTAAAATTCATATTTTCAATGCGAAAAGTGTTATTCTGTGTACGGGTGCAGGTGGTTTTAAACCTAATGGTTTCCCAATTTGTGATCTTACCCATGACGGAACTATTATGGCTTATAATATTGGAGCAAAAGTCACCGGTAAAGAATGGAACGATGGTCATCCGGGTCAGTCAACTAATGCCGCGGATTGTTTTGGCGGGTGGCATGGTATGTTTGAACAAAAACCGGGAACAACCGGTGTTGAGGTCCATCATGATTTGGGCGTTGATCTGAATTACAAAGCATATATGACTGGGAACCCGGTTGAAATGGGGCGCCCCGGGCAGGACGATGAAAATCAAGTGCAAGGCGGCCCTTATGTTCCGGCTGAATTTAAACGAAGCGGATCTCCAAGTGGTGGCGATGGTCAAGAAGAAAGACGTCCACCTCGCAATGGAGACGGTCCCCCGGAAGGTGGTGCGCCTCCTGGAATGGGTGGAGTATCTGTTGGAGGTTCATCGGCCGGAATGGCAATCCACAAGTCGGAAGGTTTGGTGCCAATCAACGACAAATGCGAATCAACAATTCCAGGCTTATATGCCGCCGGTGATGCATTGGGCTCCTACATGGCAGGAGCTATTTATACCCAAGTAGGATCTTCATTAGCCGGCTCAGCTGTTCAAGGTGCTATAGCGGCAGAAGCTGCGGCTGAATATTGTAAAAAAACAGAAGCACTAAAAATTTCAACTTCTAAAATCAAAGAAATAGAAGAAGAGATTCTCGCTCCACTAAAAAGGAAAGCTGGATATAGTCCTGCCTGGGTAACTCAAACATTACAGGGCATTATGATTCCTAATTTTGTTATCTACATTAAAAAAGAAAATATACTCAAAGCAGCATTAGCTTACATTGAAGAGTTGAGAGATCACCACATGCCTTTATTGAGAGCCTCCGATATGCATGAGT
>JBATLM010000106.1:0-17662 GCA_049289315.1 Cyclobacteriaceae bacterium | reverse complement strand
GCCTCAGGGAGTCTCCTCATTTTCAGCCACAGGCCGATAGCAACGATAAGGGCTTCTTTGAGCGAATGAAGGAGTATTTTTCGTAAATACTTCTAACCCTACGGGCACTTCTTCCGTATACTCTCTTCTATAGGTAATTTTTTCTCAGGTTTCGCACCAAAATGCCGTGCAACTTGATAAGAGGTGATTCCGTAAACTTGAACTATGTGGAAGTATTTTTTGATAGCTTCTGTTGGCAGTGCAGTCGTAAGTAACAGTTTTGGTCAAATTAAGAAGCAATTCTCTGTTGAAGACAGGGAACAGGTAGAGAAGATTGAGCTTAAACTAAGCACCAAAACGGGTAACTGCTTCATTCGACCAAGCCAAAACTCCGATCTGCTTAATATCTACAGCAATCAGGATCTGGGCGACTATGGCCATGCTTTCCGTAATGATATACAGGGAAACACTGCTATGGTGAGCTTATCGCTGGAGCAGGAAGGTAAAAGAGGAGTAGGACAGAAAATTTCGTATCAGGTTTTTGGTGGCGATGAGCGCCCCACAGAAAAGTTCTGGAAAGTGTACCTCACAGAAAACAAACCCTATGCCCTGGCATTGGATTATGGACTGGGCAACGCCAATATCGACCTTTCAGGCCTATCCATTCAGCAACTAAAAATTAAGACGGGTAGCGCAGATGTAAATGTATTCTATGGTTCTGGCGCTGAGAACAAGATTGAAATGGATACTTTTTTTGTGAAAGTGGATATGGGGTCATTAACTGCCCGACAACTCAATCTGGCCAGGTCGCGCGTAGTGATGGCGGATGTGGGATTTGGCAATATTATGCTTGATTACAGTGATAAACCCACCAACAGCAACCATGTGAAAGGAAGTGTAGGGGCCGGCAGTCTTGTAGTTCTCCTTCCAAATTCTGATACCCCTGTAATGGTAAAAATTAACAATTCGTGGTTGTGTAGCCTGGAGCTTTGCAAGAGCCTTAGACGGGTAAGTGAAAATACCTTTGTGAACAGTGCCTATACAGAGGGTGGTAAAAATACCCTCACCTTCGACCTGGATGTCTCTCTGGGTAAGATTGTCTTCAAAGACAAATCGGAATAAGCCTATTATTTTTTGTTGCCAATTACAGGCTCACTGTAATTCTATTCCTATTTTTGATACTCATCCGTATAGATGGACTTGACCCAAGCCTGTGAACCAGCTCGTAGTTGAAAATGTAACCAAACGATACGCAAATCATACTGCGTTGGATAATGTAAGCCTCTCGGTACCGGATCAAAGTATATACGGACTACTTGGCCCCAATGGTGCGGGCAAAACCACGTTGATCAGAATCATCAATCAAATCATTGATGCCAATGAAGGAACCATTCTGATAAACGGAGAAAAGTTATCCCCTCATCATATCGGACTCATTGGATATCTGCCTGAAGAACGTGGACTGTATAAAAAGGTAAAAGTAGGTGATCAGTTAATTTACCTGGCGCGATTGCGGGGCCTCAGTAAAAATGATGCGCTCACCAGAATAAAGTACTGGATTGAGAAATTTGAAATTAAAGACTGGTGGAATAAAAAGGTAGAGGATCTCTCTAAAGGCATGGCGCAAAAAATTCAGTTTATCAGCACCGTGCTCCACGAGCCTAAGCTTATCATACTGGACGAACCCTTTTCAGGATTCGATCCGGTCAATGCCAATCTGATCAGAGATGAAATCCTGGAGTTGAGAGAAAAAGGAAGCACCATTATTTTCTCCACACACAGAATGGAAACAGTGGAGGAACTTTGTGATCACATTGCCCTTATAAACAAGTCTAAGAAAATATTGGAAGGAGCTAAAAAGGAAGTAAAAGCAAGATACAGAACCAACACCTACATTGTAGAACATAAAGGAGACTTCTCGCTGGAAGGCGAACATTATGAGCACAATGGCCATCGTCAACTTGATGATGATTATCTGGAAACTCAAGTGAGGATCAAGTCTGACAGAAATGCCAATCAACTCATTCAAGACCTGGTGAAGGCTACTGAAATTCATGGGTTCAAAGAAAAAATACCTTCGATGAACGAAATATTTATTCAACTAGTAAACGGAGGAAGTGATGAATAAAATATTTCTAATCATTCAGAGAGAGTTTCTAAATCGCGTTCAGAAAAAATCATTTTTGATCGCCACGATTTTATTGCCCCTTATATTCCCTACCATAATCGCTATTATGGTTTACGCAGCGAAAGAACAAGAGAAGGGTGCCAAGACTGAAGTCATTCACTTTGTGGATGAAAGTGGTCTCTTTAACCCGGACGATATCAATAGGTATGAGCTAAAGCGATTTAATGGAAATATCGAAGATGCAAAGATCGCGTTTAGTAACAGTGATGATTTTGGCTTGCTACATATACCCAAAATCAATTTATCCAACCCTTCGGGTATTGCACTTTACACAAAAGTAAATCCGAGCCCAAATGACATAAGCGACCTCGAATCAAAAATTGAATCTCAGATTAAGGAGGCCAAAATGATCAAATTCAATATCGATCAACGAATATTAGACAGCCTCAAAACTAACATCTCAATACGATCAATAAGCTTGAGCGAATCAGGTCAGGAAAAATCGAGCGATTCATCAGTGCTGTTTGGCATTGGCATGATTGGAGGCATCCTTATCTATATTTTCATTTTCGTTTATGGTGCACAGATCATGCAGGGTGTGATTGAGGAGAAGACCAGTAAAGTGGTAGAAGTAATTGTTTCATCCGTTCGTCCCTTTCAACTCATGTTGGGGAAAATATTGGGTTTGGCATCTGTCGGCCTGTTACAATTTCTAATATGGATTGTGCTGATCACCTCTGTTTCATCCGTTGTACTTGGCTACCTCGGGTTTGAAATGCCGCAGCAGGAAATGATGAATAAAATGGCTACGCAGCCAGGCGTTAATTCTGAGTTTATGGATGTAATGCAAACGGTAAACGAAATACCTGTATTCTACATCGTGTCCAGTTTTATATTTTATTTTTTGGGTGGTTATCTTTTATATGGCGCTCTCTTTGCAGCGGTAGGCTCTGCAGTGGATAGCCCGGCAGAAGCACAACAATTTATTTTTCCCATTACCATCCCTATGCTTATTTCTTATTTCGCGTTGTTCACTTTTATTCTTGATAATCCGCACAGTTCAATAAGCATTTGGCTTTCTATCATTCCATTCACCTCTCCGATTGCGATGATGGGGAGAATTGGCTTTGGTGTGCCCACCATCCAATTAATCGCGTCTATGGTCAGCCTAATTGGGGGATTTGTATTCACTACATGGGTAGCCTCTCGCATTTATCGCATAGGAATATTGATGCATGGATCAAAAGTAAGCTACAAGGTGCTGGTCAAATGGTTTATGATGAAAAGTTAATCCCCTCTTTTGCGTTAATGATAAGTTAACATCCCCTCTGCTTATTCACACTTGGCCACTTACCCGTTTTTTACTTAACTTCATCAGCTATGTCGCGCAAGAACACACTGCCAACTATGGAGTTTTACCAGGACAACGTTACGTTGAAGTGGATCATTCTTGCTGTGTCTGTCATTATTAGTATAGGCTCTATCTATTACACTAACATTTTAGTAGGTCAACTTAAAGAAAGAGAAACACGGCAAGTGAGGTTGTATGCCCGAGCGCTGGAGTACACACTCAACGACACCGAAAACAATATTCTTTTTATTACGGAAGAGATCATTTATAAAAACAATAGCATCCCTACCATACTGGTGAATGAAGAAGGAGAATTTGTTTATTCAGGAAACTTAGACATTGACCCATCCTGGTCACCAAAAAAGAAAGACGAAATGCTGGAGCAGGAGCTGAAGGAAATGAAAGCCACTTATCCACCGATTGACATTGTTCTCAAAGACCCGAATACAGGGGAAGTTTTCGGCAGGCAATATGTATACTACAAGAATTCTTTTTTGCTCACCCAGTTGGTAGCCTATCCTTACATTCAACTTTCTGTGATTGCCATTTTTGGCTTTATTTCCTACCTGGCTTTCAACTATTCAAAGGCCGCAGAGCAAAACAGAGTATGGGTAGGGCTTGCAAAAGAAACAGCCCATCAGTTGGGCACTCCATTGTCTTCTTTAATGGCCTGGATTGAAGTACTCAGAGATGACCCCGAAATAAAGAACAAAGGAATTGTAGACGAACTGGACAAAGACATCAGAAAACTCACCATGGTAACAGAGAGGTTTTCAAGTATTGGCTCTGCCCCTACGCTGAAAGATGAAAACATCTACAGCTTAGTCTCCAATGTGGTGAGTTACCTAGAACCACGCGTATCGTACAAAATTAAATTTGAACTTTACACCCTATCCGAATCGATAATTGCACGAGCACATGCTCCACTTTTGGAGTGGGTCATTGAAAATCTTTGCAAAAATGCGGTTGACGCTATAGGCAGTTCCGGCACGATTGCTATAAAAATTTTACGCGGCAGTGACGGCAAAGTATTTATCGACATTTCAGACACCGGGAAGGGCATCCCCAAAGCAAACATCGGCAACGTGTTTAGAGCAGGTTTTACCACCAAAAAGAGAGGCTGGGGGCTTGGTCTCACATTGGCCAAAAGAATCGTGGAGCTGTATCATGGAGGAAGAATATTTGTGAAAGCATCCGATGAAAGTCAGGGTACAACCTTCAGAATTGAGCTTATCAGCTCATAAGTCAAATAGCCTTCAAAATCGCTGTAAATAAGCCATCTTTCAGTCTGAGTTTTTTTGCCTTTGAAGCTGAAACTACTACTTTTGCGGTCGGATTTTAACACCCCTATAAACTAATATCGATGGCAAATACCGGAAGAATTACTCAAGTAATCGGACCTGTAGTGGACGTAGCTTTTGACGGAGCTGACTCTAAACTCCCTAACATCCTAGACTCTCTTGAAGTGACCAAAACTGATGGCACCAGAATCGTGCTAGAAGTTCAGCAACATCTTGGAGAAGACAGAGTGAGAGCAGTTGCCATGGATGGTACTGAAGGATTGGTGCGCGGAGCAGTGGTTACAGATAGTGGCGCCCCTATTCAAATGCCAATTGGAGAAGAGATTAAGGGAAGGCTTTTCAACGTAATTGGTGAAACCATCGATGGTATACCTGCGCCAAAGGCTAAAGGCTCACTTCCTATTCACCGCTCGGCCCCTCTTTACGAAAATTTATCAACCTCTTCTGAGGTTTTGTATACAGGAATCAAGGTAATTGACCTTATTGAACCCTACGTAAAAGGGGGTAAGATTGGTCTTTTCGGTGGTGCTGGTGTGGGTAAAACTGTATTGATTCAGGAATTGATCAACAACATTGCGAAAGCATACTCTGGTCTTTCTGTATTTGCTGGTGTAGGTGAACGTACACGTGAGGGTAATGACCTATTGCGTGAGATGATCGAGGCTGGTATTATTAACTACGGAGAAGAATTTGTAAAATCATTGCATGCAGGTGGATGGGACCTTTCTAAGGTAGACATTGAGAAATTAAAAGATTCGAAGGCAACCTTCGTATTTGGTCAAATGAATGAGCCTCCCGGAGCCCGTGCTCGTGTGGCGTTGTCTGGTTTGACGGTAGCTGAGTATTTCCGTGATGGAGATGGATCAGGAAAAGGGAGGGACATTCTTTTCTTTATTGATAATATCTTCCGCTTTACGCAAGCGGGTTCTGAGGTATCTGCTCTTTTGGGTCGTATGCCATCAGCAGTAGGATACCAGCCTACATTGGCCACAGAAATGGGTGCCATGCAGGAGCGTATTACTTCGACAAAGAATGGATCAATCACATCTGTACAGGCCGTTTACGTACCTGCGGATGACTTGACTGACCCTGCGCCAGCGACAACGTTCTCTCACTTAGACGCCACAACGGTATTATCTCGTAAGATTGCCGAATTGGGTATTTACCCCGCGGTGGATCCTTTGGATTCTACTTCAAGAATTCTTCGTGCAGACATCGTAGGTGACGAGCACTACAACTGTGCCCAGCGTGTCAAAGAAACACTTCAGCGTTATAAGGAACTTCAGGATATTATCGCCATTCTTGGTATGGACGAACTTTCTGATGAAGATAAATTGGTTGTTCACCGCGCCAGAAGGGTTCAGCGTTTCTTATCACAGCCTTTCCACGTAGCAGAAGCGTTTACAGGATTGAAAGGTGTGTTGGTTGATATTAAAGATACCATCAAAGGATTCAACATGATCATGGATGGTGAAATGGACCAATACCCTGAAGCAGCATTCAACCTTGTAGGTAGCATTGAACAAGCAGCTGAAAAAGGAGAGCGCTTAATGGCAGAAGCTAAAGCATAATAAAGGATGCACTTAGAAATAATTACACCAGAACAAAAAGTATTTAAAGGGGAAGTGCATATAGCTACATTCCCTGGCATAGACGGATCATTTCAGATTTTGAATGGTCACGCCCCTCTGGTAAGCTTATTAAAAGAGGGTGAGGTAGTTTACAAATCAAAAGAGGCTACCAATCAGTTGAGAATAACCGGAGGTGTTGTAGAGGTATTGGAGAACAAAGTTATTCTCCTAGCTGATGGATTAGCCGAATAATATTTATTGTTGATTAAATAAAAAAAGAGGCTCTAGGGCCTCTTTTTTTATTTAGCATGTTTTTTAAGAGTTTGCTCTACTACTGCCGAACAAGCCACTTAACAAAGAATACTACTCCAATAATCAACGCAATACCTCCTAAAATATAAAACACATCACCACTAATTATTAATGCCACCAAACCTACCGCACCAAAAATAGCGGCAAGTTTCAGATCATTATCCATGGCATTTGCTTTTTTAGCTGCCTTAATGCTCTCCTTCTTCTCCTTTATATACTTTTTTACATCACTCCTCAATTCCTTGCGTTCGGATTTCGACATCTGAGCATAGGTCTTTCTTACTTCAGTGGAGTTTAATGCCACTACTTCAGCACTACTCCCCTGTGGAGTCTCCGCAACCAAAAATGTATTCTCCTTGCTGGCAAGGAGTTGTTTTCCATCTACCGGAGCTACTTCATTTTCTAAATTTATTGCTGCTGCACCTACTGACTTTTTACCAGAGTTGTAATCGTATCGATCAAAGTGATAGGCATACTTTGGAGCCGAGCATGATGCAAAAAGAATTATAGCCAGCAGATAATACAGTTTTGATTTCATAGCAGTACTTGTTAGGGTTTTGTTTTCTTAAAGATAGATAATACCCGACTAAAGAACCTCTTCTCAAAAGCCCAAAAAAACCGGAATTGACCAAAAATCACACCGTAGAAAAGAAGTAACACATTGTAGACTGGCAAAATCAAGATATAATAAAGGACTGAGACCCATATGGGCATATCACCCTTGCCTCCAATAAAATGCAGCACTGGTTCTTTAATAAACAAAACAGTAAATCCTGTGCACGCAAAAACCACCAAAATAATAACTACCTGAAATGCGCTTTCTACCTTCCAGCGCTCCCTAAGTTTATGTATCCAATCCACTTTTAATTATTTGTAATGCCTAAGCGGCCAAGTTATGGAAAGCCAACAAAGATTTATAGCCACAGAAGTAATGAGACTAACGAAACATATTCCAGGCACCAATTTCTGGAATTTCCGCTTCAATCCTTAGCGCTGCTTTTGTAACAGGATGAACAAACTCCAACATTCTGGCATGCAAGCAAATGCTAGCATCATCATTGGGGGCTGGCGCGCCATATTTTAAGTCGCCAATTATAGGACAACCCATGCTAGCCAACTGAACACGTATCTGATGCCCTCTACCCGTTATTGGATTAATCTGAATCAGGTAGTAAGGGCCTTGCCGATCAATCACTTTATAATCCAGTTCTGATCTCTTGCCTTCTCCATGTTCTTTGCTATAGGCTGCGGTCTTATTCCTTTTCTCATCTTTAACCAGCCAGTGTACAAGACGGCCTGAATTGGCAGGAGGCTGATGGTCAACAATTGCCCAATACGTTTTTTTAGTTTTCCTATCCTTAAAAAGTGCATTCATCCGGGTCAATGCTTTTGATGTGCGAGCAAAAACCAAAACACCACTCACCGGACGATCCAGCCGGTGAACAACACCCAGAAATACCGCTCCCGGTTTATTGTACTTCTTCTTGATGTATTTTTTACCCAACTCCACCAAAGGTTCGTCTCCAGTATCATCACCCTGCACTAAAATTCCCGTAGGCTTATTGATTACAAGCAGATGGTTATCCTCATGCAACACTTCTATATGGCTGAACCCAGGCATGCTTAACGGATACTCTGATTAGGATACTGCATTTTCGTTTTCCTTGAACTCAGAAGTGAAATGAAAATCGATTTCCGGAAAATTATCTTGAACCATTTGCAACCAAGCCTTGGATTCCGCCATAAAAACCAATTTGTCATCCTTGTCACGTGCTATATGACGCTGTTTAGACTCCAAAAATTCTTCCATTTTTTTCGGATCCTTGCTACTGATCCAACATGCTTTGTAAATATTTTGAGAAGCAAACTCAACGGTGGCGTTGTATTCATTTTTCAATCGAAATTGAATGACTTCAAATTGAAGCACACCGACAGTACCTATCACTTTCCTATTGCCCAACTGGTAACTGAACAACTGCGCAACCCCTTCTTCCATTAATTGGAGTAGCCCTTTCTCCAGTTGTTTGCTCTTCATGGCATCCTTGTTAATCACCTCTTTAAAAATTTCAGGAGAGAAACTTGGGATGCCTGTGTACATAACTTTTTCGCCCTCAGTCAGCGTGTCGCCAATTTTAAGATTTCCAGTATCATATAAACCTACGATATCTCCAGGCCAGGCTTCTTCTACCGTCTCTCGGTCCTGCGCCATAAAAGCAGTAGCATTGGAAAAACGGATATTCTTATCCTGCCTTACATGCAGATAATTAGCACCTCGCTCAAACTTTCCAGAACACACCCTCAAAAAGGCAATTCTATTTCTGTGTTTGGGATCCATATTGGCGTGGATCTTAAAAATAAATCCTGTGAATTTTTTTTCATCCGGTGCTATCTCTCTCCCTGACGTCTCTCTCGGCATCGGATTAGGTGCAATCTTGATGAAAGTATCCAACAATTCCTTCACCCCGAAGTTATTTACTGCACTTCCGAAGAACACGGGAGCCACTTCACCAGATCGATATTCATTGATATCAAAATCTGAATAAACCCCTTCTATTAATTCCACATCAGCGCGCAACTGCTTTGCATTGTTTTCACCTACGTAGCGATCGATTGCCGGATCGTTAATATCATCAATCTCTATCGCCTCTTCCACTTTCGTTTTACTTGGCGTAAATAGCTTCAAACTTTTTTCGTAGAGTGAGTAAACCCCTTTAAAAGTTTTACCCATGCTGATGGGCCAACTTAAAGGCCGTACTTTGATGCCGAGTTTTTCTTCAATTTCATCAAGAAGATCAAATGGATCCTGCCCTTCGCGATCCAGTTTATTGATAAAGCATATCACAGGCGTATTGCGCATGCGGCACACCTCCATCAATTTTTCGGTTTGCATCTCCACCCCTTTCACACAATCTATCACCATGATTACGCTATCCACCGCAGTAAGCGTGCGATAGGTATCTTCAGCAAAATCCTGGTGACCAGGAGTATCCAAAAGGTTGATCTTTATCCCTTCATAATTGAAACCCATTACGGAAGTGGCCACAGAAATACCCCTCTGCTTTTCTATCTCCATCCAGTCGCTGCGGGCGTGGTCTTTTATTTTGCTTGATTTTACAGCGCCAGCCTTTTGTATAGCCCCACCAAAGAGAAGGAGTTTCTCTGTCAGCGTGGTTTTTCCGGCATCGGGGTGACTGATGATGCCGAAAGTTCTGCGTTTTGATATTTCTTGTTCGAGTGTCATAAATATGAGGCCATGCCCTGCGGCAGGCAGGCGCAAAAGTAAGAAAATCTATACAGTTCGACTGACTGCTGCCGAACAGTAAGAACACGCAAACATAAAGGAGACCACGTACTGCGGCAAGGATAGAAAGGGTGCGCAGCAGCCCGAAGAATGAGGGCCACGCCCTGGATAGCCTGGCCTGCAGAGGCACGATGCAGGGCCGCCCATAGACAAAATGGTCTTAATAAGTGAATTTGATGCCAAATCTCTCTGTCAATGTGTCACTTTTTGGTCAAAATACCCCATTGGCACAACCATTGATAATTGGTTCTTACTTTATAAGAAGAATTGAATAAACTGATCATATCATGGGAAAAATTATAGGAATAGACTTAGGAACAACCAACTCCTGCGTATCCGTAATGGAGGGAAATGAGCCTGTAGTTATCGCCAACAGCGAAGGCCGCAGAACCACTCCTTCTATCGTAGGTTTTTTGGATAACGGAAAAGGCGAACGAAAAGTAGGTGATCCTGCCAAAAGGCAAGCCATTACCAACCCTGGAAATACTGTTTCTTCCATCAAGCGCTTCATGGGAAAGAAATTTGATGAAGTATCTGGTGAAAAGAAGATGGTGTCTTATACCGTTGAGAAAGGAAACAATGACACCATTCGCGTAAAAATTGGAGACCGTCATTATACTCCTCAGGAGATTTCTGCTATGATTCTTCAGAAAATGAAGAGTACTGCAGAGGATTATCTGGGAACAACTGTAACTGAAGCAGTAATTACTGTTCCTGCATACTTCAACGATGCGGAGCGCCAGGCTACAAAAGAGGCTGGGCAAATTGCAGGCCTTGATGTAAAGAGAATCATCAACGAACCTACCGCTGCGGCTCTTGCCTACGGTATGGACAAGAAAAACAAAGACATGAAAATTGCGGTGTACGACCTTGGCGGTGGTACATTCGATGTATCTATTCTTGAGTTAGGAGATGGTGTGTTTGAAGTGAAATCAACCAACGGTGATGTACACTTAGGGGGTGACGATTTCGACCAAAAAATTATCAACTGGCTCGCAGATGAGTTCAAGGCAGATGAGAACATTGACCTCCGCAAAGACCCGATGGCACTACAACGCCTGAAGGAAGCTGCTGAAAAAGCAAAAATTGAATTATCAAGTTCACAGGAAAGTGAAATCAACCTTCCTTATGTTACTTCAGTAGACGGAGTACCAAAGCACCTTGTTAAAAAATTGACAAGAGCCAAGTTTGAGCAATTGGTAGATGACCTTGTACGCAGAACATTGGAGCCTTGTAAGAAGGCGATGGAAGATGCCAGCATGAGCACATCTGATATAGATGAAGTAATATTAGTAGGTGGATCAACACGTATTCCACGCATACAGGAAGAAGTAGAAAAGTTTTTTGGCAAGAAGCCTTCTAAGGGTGTAAACCCTGACGAAGTAGTTGCCATAGGTGCTGCCATACAAGGTGGAGTATTGACGGGAGAGGTGAAGGATGTATTACTACTGGATGTAACTCCGCTTTCATTGGGTATCGAAACAATGGGTGGTGTGATGACCAAACTGATTGAGTCCAACACAACCATTCCTTCTAAAAAGTCAGAAGTCTTTTCTACCGCATCGGACAGTCAGCCTTCTGTAGAGATACACGTACTTCAAGGTGAGCGTCCAATGGCGAAAGACAACCGCACCATTGGCAGATTCCACTTGGATGGAATTCCACCAGCACCACGCGGTGTACCTCAAGTAGAAGTAACATTCGATATAGATGCCAACGGTATTCTTCATGTGTCTGCCAAAGACAAAGGAACAGGCAAGGAGCAGAAGATTAGAATTGAAGCATCTTCCGGACTTACTGAGGAGGAGATTAAGAAAATGAAGGAAGAAGCTCAGGCAAATGCGGAAACTGATAAAGCAGAAAAAGAGCGCATCGAGAAAATCAATCAGGCCGACTCTTTGATTTTCCAAACTGAGAAGCAGTTGAAGGAATTTGGAGACAAGCTTTCTGATGGCAATAAAACTGCGATCAGTGAAGCGCTTGAAAAATTGAAAGAAGCTCATAAATCACAGGATGCAGCTGCTATTGATAGCACTTTGGCAGCGCTGAACACTGCCTGGGAAGCAGCGTCTCAAGAGATGTACGCAGCAGGTGCTGCTGAGGGAGCCCAACCAGGCCCGGATGCCGGAGCTGCTGGTGCTAATGGAGCTTCAGGCGAAACTGCCGAAAACGTTTCTGATGTAGAATACGAAGAAGTAGATGAAAAAGACAAAAAATAGTCTTTATCAACACATACAATAACTTTCAAAACCCCCGTTTTTCGGGGGTTTTGTCGTTTTAAAGCCAATTTCATCCACTTAGCGATACCTGTGTATAACAAAGGTTACCCAGAGTCGCCTTCATCTATAGATGGTTGATGGAAAAGATTAAAATGATACTTGTCGGGTTGGTTTTGGCTTTGGTAACACTAGGTTGCGGTGAAGAAGGAGGCCTAAAAGGCGCTCTAAAAATTTCTATCACCGATGCCCCCATTGATGCTGATCAGGTAAAGGCAGTGAATTTAACAATCACAAATGTAGAGGGCCTTCAAAATGGAAACTGGAAAGCTTTTAAAAATTTTGAGCAGCCAGTTGGTGTAAACCTTTTGGCTTATACTGGAGGAAAATCAGTTCTTCTTATTGATCAATTTGCAACACCGGGAGAGTTCTCATCCATAAGGTTGACCCTGAACATGGCGAACAGAAACAGCAGCCTGATCATCAACCCTCAATCTAATATTGTTTTTAAAAATGGAACCTCTACATCCCTTTATATGTCAGAAGGAAAAGCACCTGAAGTCATATTAGAAAAAAGCATTGGTGTTCATTCCAGGGGTATAACGGACATCACGCTTGATTTCGATTTGCGTAAATCCATACATATTAATGATGCTGGAGAATACATTCTCGAGCCTGTTGTTCGGTTTATAGAAACAAATAAGGCCGGTCATATTGAAGGCACCGTATTGAGCACAGCAATTCCAGATCGTGTAGTAGCCTACGCTTATAGAGTTGGAGTATTTTCAAATAATGAAACTATAGATGGTTCTGAAAAATTAGCCTTCTCTCAGGCTGTTACCTCTACAGCCGTAAAGGCAAAACATTTTGCACTAGGTTTTCTTGAAGCCGGGGAATATGATTTGATTTTTGCGAAACATAAGGAAGATGGAAAAGTGCTTGAGGTGATGGGCAGACATAATAACATTAAAGTGGTTGCTGGGGCACAAACCTCCATTGAAGTCGTTTTCGAACAACTAAGTCCATCTTAATAAGACTTATCTGCGTCTTTAAGAAATCCACCTATCTACCACTGGGGTCAATGACGTTTTCTAAATGGCTCCTTCCAACGACTAGTGGTTGCGAGCAAATGGTCAAACATTTTTACCTTTGACCTCAATTAAATTCTAAACAAATGCTCGTTTTAAAATTTGGTGGTACATCTGTAGGTACCCCAGAACGTATGGAGAAAGTTGCCAATCTGGTAAATGCGGCAAAAGGAAGAAAAATCATCGTCTTGTCAGCCGTGTCAGGCACAACAAATGCTTTGATGGATATCACAAATGCAATGAAGAGCGATGACGCTGATCTTGTAACTGATTTAATCAATACCCTTGAAGACTTCTATAATAACTTCTCGAAGAAACTTTTTAAAACAGCAACTTACCAAACACTTGGCGAAGAAATCATAAGCAGACACTTTAGTCTTATTAGGTTATTAGCCGCAGGCAATTTTGATGAGCGAACAAGGCGTGAGCTATTGGCCCAGGGTGAATTGATTTCGACCGAATTTCTCCATGCGCATCTTAATGAGCGTGACTTAAAGTCCCGGATGCTTCCAGCGCTTCACTTCATGTCTATTGATGAAGATCACGAACCAGAACTTGAAAAAATAAGTGAGCGTCTTCGTCCCTTAATTAAATCGCTTGAGAAATATGAAATTCTAATCACACAAGGTTATATCTGCCGTAATCATAAAAATGAAATTGACAACTTAAGACGTGGAGGCAGTGATTACACAGCATCTCTTATGGGGGCGGCAGTTAGAGCAGATGAAATCCAAATCTGGACTGACATTGATGGAATGCACAACAACGATCCAAGAATTGTTAAAAATACATTCCCAATTGCTGAATTGACTTTTGACGAAGCCTCTGAGTTGGCCTATTTCGGAGCTAAAATTCTTCACCCATCTACCATCGTGCCTGCACAAAAGTTTAGCATACCAGTGCGACTTAAGAATACAATGGATGAAAATGCACCAGGCACTATCATTAGTGATAGTAGCGAGAAAGGTAAAATAAAAGCCATTGCCGCGAAAGACGGAATAACAGCAATTAAGATAAAGTCTTCCAGGATGCTTCTTGCCTACGGCTTTCTGAGAAGGATATTTGAAGTCTTTGAAAAACACCAAACTTCAATTGATATGATCTCCACTTCTGAGATTGCTGTATCTGTTACTATTGACGACAACAGTGCCCTCACTGAAATCAGCGAAGAACTCATGAAATTTGGTACCATTGAAGTAGATCATAACCAAACCATTATTTGTATTGTAGGAAACAGGATAGCAGAAAAAGATGGGGTAGTTAAACTGATCTTTAACTCTTTGGGAATGATTCCAATCAGAATGGTTTCTGTAGGGGGAAGTAAAAATAACATCTCTCTATTGATTGAAACTCCACACAAAGAAAGAGCGCTGAACCTACTGAATGAAGGGTTGTTCGATGCTCACGCATAAAAACAAACAGTAATTCTTATAAGACAAAAAGCATCTTCCGTTAAAAGGAAAGATGCTTTTTGTCTTATAAATGGATTAAGAGAAATAATCCGAGTTCCGTAACGGCTTAAGGGTTGAGTATAAAGTCTCGTATCAAAATAAATGCTATACCTCCAGACACAAAACCTAGTAAGGCCAGCATTCCGATTTTCTTAAGATACCAGAAGAAGTTTATTTTTTCCATACCCATTGCTACAACACCTGCAGCGGAACCAATAATGAGTATGCTACCTCCAGTACCCGCAGAGTAAGCTATAAAATGCCACAGTGGATGATCAAGAGGTTCAGAAAACATTCCAATGCTTGCAGCCACCAACGGTACGTTGTCGATTATCGCAGACCCTATTCCCAAAATCCCAACTACCATATCTCTGTTAGGGATAGCGGCATCCAGATCAATTGCAAAATTGAATAGCATTCCTAAAGATTCCAATGCAGCAACAGCCATTAATATTCCTAAAAAGAATAAAATACTGGGCATTTCTACTTTCCCTAGCGATTTATGCACCGGACTATGATGTGCAGCAGCAGCACTAGCGTCTTCTTCTTCACCTACATTAGTAAGATCAAATGAACGATTACTGAAGATTTCAGCAAACGTGGCCACAAAAGCCAAAGACAGCATCATACCGATATATGGAGGAAGGTGAGTAACTGTCTTAAAAAGAGGAACAAATATGATGGCTCCCAGTCCCAGATACAACATGGTTGCACCATATCTCGAAGGCTTCTCTTCATCCTTTAATTCTATATCAATTTCTCCAGAGAATACCTTAAACTTTGACGCTATAAAAACAGGAACAATCATACACACCACCGATGGTATAAATGTATGCTCAACTAATTGCCACGCTGTAACTTTATTGGCTATCCACAACATAGTCGTGGTTACATCTCCAATAGGAGACCAAGCTCCACCAGCATTAGCAGCGATAACGATAAGGCCTGCAAACCACAAGCGTGTTTCGCGTTCTCTAATTACTTTCTGCAAAATGGTAATCAAAACGATGGTGGCCGTGAGGTTATCAATAATAGCCGAAAGAATAAAAGCTAAAATGCTAAAAATCCAAAGAAGTCTTGTTTTGCTTTTGGTTCGGATAAAACCTTTTATAGTGGAGAAACCATCAAAATAATCTATTATTTCAACTATGGTCATGGCTCCAATCAGGAAAATCAAAATCTCCGCTGTTTTTCCCAGGTGGTGCAATAAAATCTCCTCGAGATGGGTTGGCTCCAGTTGTTTTAATACCGAGTTTACATTAAAAACATCTAGATGATTTAATGCTATAATAGCCCACAATAACGCCATCATACCAAGAGCCGGAATTAGCTTATCTATCTTGAGCGTATGCTCAAGGGTAATGGCTGCATAGCCACCGATAAACAAGACCACAATGATTATTTGAATATCCATAATACAAGCTAGTTGATTCTTCTATTAGTTAACTATTTTTTTTGTTTTAAGCTACTTCCCGGTGATTCGGCTTTACCTTTTTTGAGAAATTTTTACAAAAATTTATAGTGCTCCAATAGCCGAGGAGGTATCACTAATAATATTTTCGCTTCGCCTCAATTTCGATTTGACAATACTGAAATCTTTGATTTGGTTTGCTGAATCAAATTTCTAAATAATTACCTCAAGACCAAGTACCGACCATGGAAATAATCATAGTCATTCTATTTGTAGTAGGATACCTAGCCATTGCGCTTGAGCATCCTATTAAGGTTAACAAAACAGCATCAGCTTTATTAACTGGTGTGCTGTGTTGGACATTGTATGCGCTCTCCTCCCCTGGGGAAATTCACCATATTGGTGAACAATTGGCCGAACACCTAGGCGAAATATCCGCGATCCTTTTCTTCCTTATGGGAGCGATGACAATTGTAGAATTAGTAGATGCCTACCAGGGCTTTCGATTCGTAACGGATCGCATTACCACAAGAAATCCCAAAAAATTACTTTGGGTGATTTGTGGTGTAACTTTTTTTCTGTCGGCCATTCTTGACAACCTTACCACTTCGATTGTAATGGTGTCGTTGGTGAGAAAACTAGTGCCCAACAAACAGATGCGCCTGTTCTTTGCAGGTATGATTGTGGTCTCTGCAAATGCAGGCGGAGCTTGGTCTCCCATTGGGGATGTAACCACAACTATGCTATGGATTGGTGGACAAATTACAGCGGGAAATATTATTGCTACGCTTATTATCCCAAGCATGATATGCATGATTGTTCCCCTAATCTATTTGCAGTTTACACTTAAAGGTGAATTAGGAGAACAGACTAATAAAAGTCATGCCACCGAAGGTGGGCACGGAAACCATTTGGGCAAACCTATCCGTGGGTCTATGACCATGCTATTCGTTGGAATAGGGGGTTTAATTTCTGTTCCAATTTTTAAAACATTAACCCACTTGCCTCCATACATGGGTATGATGTTGGCACTGGGTGTGCTTTGGATTGTTTCAGAGTTAATCAATCCCGATATGGATGAGGCTGACAAAAGACCTTACACCGCAGCAGGTGCCCTCACAAGAATTGACGTTCCTAGTGTTCTTTTTTTCCTAGGAATACTTCTCGCAGTAGGGTCGCTTCAATCAATGGGAACTTTAGGCGAGTTTGCTGCCTACCTTGACAGAACATTCGGGGATAATAGAATTATCATAACATTAATAGGCCTCCTCTCATCCATTGTCGACAACGTGCCACTGGTTGCTGCCAGCATGGGTATGTACAGTATGGAGACCTACCATGTAGACCATATGATATGGGAGTATCTTGCCTTTTGCGCAGGTACTGGCGGAAGTGTTCTGATTATTGGATCAGCAGCTGGAGTTGCTGTTATGGGAATGGAGAAAATCGATTTCATCTGGTACCTAAAGAAAATATCAATGTTGGCACTGTTAGGGTATTTTGCGGGAGCTGCTGCTTACCTTGTTTTATATCCCTACTTTGCAGTACACCAT
>JBATLM010000105.1:0-8715 GCA_049289315.1 Cyclobacteriaceae bacterium | reverse complement strand
AGTGAATCTTCATTCCCTCGTGAGAGGCAACAAAACCCAAGTCTTCATAGAAGTGAATGGCATCGGGACGTTGCTTATCTGTAGTGAGTTGCAATACATGAGCTCCACGCGCTTTAGATCGGTTGATGACCCATTCAAATAATTCCTTCCCCAGACCTTTCCCTCGTTGATCTTTTCTAATTCGAACGGCTTCTATTTGAGTCCGAACACCTCCCTTGTAGGTCAGGTATTGTATAAAAGTTAGTTGTAGGGTGCCAACGACTTCTCCCCGTGCATTTGTAACAACCATAAGCTCCTGGTTTTTATCCTTGTTAATAGAATTAAAAGCCTCTTCATATGCTTTGGGGAGGGGCTGTCGATAGTCCTCCCTTTTACTACCCAACTCATCATCGGAGAGCATGTGAACAATAGCAGCTAAATCTTCATGTTTTGCTTTTCTAATAGTCATTTCATCATGTTCCATAAATATGAATTTAGTTTTATCTACTATGAAAGCCAGAGCGTTGGCATTAAAAATTAGGTAGCGCTCCGGTGTAATGACAAGGACTAACTAGATTATGTGCACTCACAATGCCTCTTTGCTTCCAGCGAGAGTAAAATACCAATAGGTAACTACTACTGTTATGTATTCAATACCAATTAGCCAAAAGCCAGGATCCTTGAAAAATGATAAATGATTGCCACCATTTGGTATGATGAAGACAGGGACTGTAATAATCGCATCAAGCAAGATTGCACCTATGAACATTGCAAAGCCCAATACGAACCCACTGGTCTTGTGCCCCTTTCTGTAATAAATAAGAGCTCCAAAATATGCAGCAGGAATTATAGCTACCATCAAAGCCAGATTGGCCTGAAGTTCAAGATCATCCATAAGCGGCACAAAGAATGATCCTACAAATGCAAGGATACCAAGGGTATAAACTACTACAGAACTAAGTGCTGCATGCTTTAAATTTAAACTATTCATGATACTAAAGTTTTGATTTTCAATTGAATGTTACAGGTCAAATTATTAGTTTCAATTTCATATCGACTGAGGAATCTGTTGATTCCAAATACCACTTGCTGCCGTTCTTTCAACAAATGTTTTAAAGTCTATCGCTTTTCTTCCCAGCACTTTTTCAACATCATGGGATATGGACTGGTTATCAGGATTGCCTAGTACCTCTTTGAACAGATAGCCAAACAGCCAAACATATGAATCTGGCAGGCCTTCATTCTTCATCCCTTCTTTGAATTCTTCAATAGAAATAGGCTGATAGTGAATCTCTCTCCTGGTAACCTCAGCTATTGTTTCTACTACTTCCTTGAAAGTTATTTTTCTAGGCCCCGTAACCGTGATTGTATGCCCGTTGTAGCTATCGTCCAATAACACTTTTGTTGCTACATCAGCAATGTCATTAGCATCCACAAATGGAATCTCTGCGTCTGGCATGGGCAAGGCGACTTCTCCAGCTAATATGGGATCCAATAAAAAGCTTTCGCTAAAGTTTTGATTGAACCACGAGGCCCTCACAATGGTATAGTTAAGGCCAGAGTTGGCAACTATCTCTTCACAGGCTTCTGCCTCCTTCTCCCCTTTTCCAGAAAGCAACACTACTTTTTCTAAACCTTCACTTAATGCAGAAATGGTCAATTTTTCTATAGCCTCCTTGGCTCCGGGTACTGCCAGATCGGGATAGTAGACAATATAAGCCCTATCCATACCCTTCAAAGCTTTGGCATAACTGGAAGGATCATCCCACTCAAAAGCGGGGTCACTATTTCTTGATCCAATGCTTACGTTATGATTTAGCTTTTGCAAATTCTTCACTACGCGTTGACCAGTTTTACCAGTCCCTCCGATTACTAAAATGTTGTGTGTCATGATAATTTTTATTTATTAGTTTGAAATAGAATTGATAGAGTTGCCAGTATGAAGGAGATCACCGCACTGATCGTTCTGATTTGATGCAAGTAATTCCACTTCTTTTCATAGAGATTTCTGAATGCCTCCTTCTCAATTGCCGATAATTGAGAGAGCTTTAGCACATCCAGTTGGTCATTCAGCGGCACATTGCCCAGACCGGTTACACAAATCGTCCCTATGAGGTAGACAAAGGTTGCAGAGAGCATAAGCCAGAATGCTGTCATGCCATGATTGAATTCAAAAGCACTGGCTGCGATCAATAATATTAGACTACCAAAAAAGACAATAAAGAAAGCGGGATTTAGTATTGCTCGATTGATGGATTGCATAGTTTCCAAATAGTTGATATCTCCTATTCGTTGTGTTCCCGGTATTACAGAGACAGACCATGCGAAGAAAAGGCCGGCCGAAAGGCCAGTGAGCACAACTGCACCTATGGATAATAATGTTTTAATTGCGGGTTCCATTAGTAATAGTTTTTAGAGTGATGAGCCAGTTGCTCAATTTTTTATATTCATCAATAGTTAATCGAGTACCTTTAGGCATTCGTTCTTCAACAAAGACAGCCTTGTAAATTCTGGGTGCTCGTTTCTCCATATTTTTACTGTTGAATACCATAAAAGGATTTTGTTTACGATGACATGTATTGCACTTGGTGTTGAGAATATGCAATGCCTCATCCTTAAGGTTTTCGTTAACGGAAAGAAAAGAAACCTTCGGCCTGTCGCGAAATGCTGTCAGGATGATGATGACCACTACGATAAGGCCAAGCAGTAATATTTTGGTGTTATGTTTTTTCATTTACATCATTTTACTGATGCAAAGTTGAAGGCACAGGCGTGCTCATGCTTGACTGTTTACGCCAATGATTTGATAGTTTAAGCCAAATAAGTTATTAATGCTTTTTTCTATACTCAACTGGGGACAGACCCGTCCACCTTTTGAAGGCGCGGTTAAACGCGCTTTGCTCCGAGAAACCAGTTTCAAATGCAATTTCAGCAACGTTCCGCGCTGAGTTTTTGAGCAACTCCTTTGAAACAGACTCCTGACTTTTCTTTATTAAATCTCTATATGTAAATCCACTTTCTGAGAGCCTGCGGGTAAGTGTACGGTTGCTCATACCCAGGTGCTCGCTTAATCTGGCTATACTTGGAATACCACTGGGAAGAGCAGTAATGATCAGATTTTCAACATCCTGTACTATTTTATCTCCGCTCAACTCAATTCCACTGGTCTCCTCTTCCACCCTTTCTACCAGAAATTGGTTAATGTTTTTATCCGCTTTGGCAGTACGAGTTTCAAGGTCCTTGGTTTTGTAAGTAATTACATTGTCGGGTTGGTTAAATAAAATGGGACAGTTAAATGCCTTATGATAGCTTTCAAGGTTTTTAGGTGCTGCGTGTTTGAAGCTTATTTCAATGGGAGAAATATCCGTTTCTGTCATGGCACGAAGTACCACAATGGTAGCAGAGAACGTGGCTTCGTTTGATAATTCTACCCCTCTGCGCTGGGCATCACGATACAAAAAAATGCGGGATAAATCTGCCTCTTTTTTTACTTTGAATACATAGGTGTCAGATAACAATTTGAAATACCGTTCGCATCGATCAAATATCTCACCAGCCCAGGAGCACGTTCTCCACGAAAGGCCAAGAACCCCATAGTCTTCTATTTTCATCTGTTGCCCCACTCTCACTGAAAATCCCGGCCCTAATTTATCATCCAACAATTCATGTAACTCAAAGAAATGTGGAGCGGGTACAGCCTGGATATTATCTATTGAGCCTATTGGAGTAGGCAAATTATCGATTTCATCTCTTGTCATCCCCTCATCCATTGCATGGTGAAGTACTTTGCGATAAAGGTTAATTGAGATGTAATTCATTTGCTCTACAAATTAGCAAATTATAAGGGGCAGGCCATTTTAGCACCTTCACAATCTGCCTTTGGAGTGGATTTTAATGCCCTTCATCTTTTAATGAAGAGTTAATTGCAGCAAAAATTGTAAGTTGACATAAGGAAGATACTCGCAGCTAATTTAACCGTCAATCATGCCTATTAAGAGAAGAGATTTCGTCAAAATGTTACCGCTCGGAGCAATTTTGCCCGGGCAGGTTTTTGGTGGCCTTTTTACTGGAACCAACCCAATCGACACTAACAATTCAACCAATGATGTAATGACAACTCATGTCAAAGCGGATATTGATGAAGTCTACAAAAAAGCCATCGTTGTTGATGGGCTAATCATTACCCGTGGATGGGATCAGGATTCATTTAACGCGCTCAAAAATTCTGGCTATACGGGGTTCAATGCCTCCGTAGATTCAGGGAACCTGGCGAAAGGACTAAAGAACCTGGAGGAATGGCAAAAGCGGATAAAGGAAAACGCTGACCGCCTACTACTTGCAACCGGTGCAGAAGATTTTGTGAGGGCCAAGAAAGAAAACAAAGCTGCCATTATGCTGGGGTTTCAGAATACCACCATGGTTGGCAACTCCATTGATAACGTGGACGCCCTCTATCAAGCCGGAACACGATGGATGCAACTTACTTACAATGAGCGCAACTTGCTGGGAGACGGATGTACTGAAAGAACCAATGCCGGGTTGTCAGACTTTGGTATAGAAGTAGTGGAACGGATGAACGAACTCGGCATTATCGTAGACCTGTCTCACTGTGGTGCGCAAACTACCAACGATGGTATAAAGTTCAGCAAGTCCGGTGCCACTATCAACCACTCTATGTGTGAGGCCTTACACAAAAATCATCCCCGTGCAAAAACCGATGAACAGATTCGTGCTATGGCGGATAAGGGTGGTGTGATGGGTATCATTTGTCTCGGTTATATGATAGGCCCCAACCTGGGCACTGATACAACGCTCGAAACTTATGTTGACCACATCGAACATGCAATAAAAGTTGGGGGAATTGATCATGTTGGTTTAGCATCAGATTTTGCTATTGAAGGTTTGGAAGCTAACGGAGCCACCCGCGAGAACTGGTACGTACCCCGCTTAACGCGGTTCAAAGAATCTTATAAGGTGCAATGGCCACCATGGATTCCTGAGTTGGACACCACTGATCGCTATCGCCACGTTGCCCGTGTTTTGGACAAAAGAGGTTTCAGCTCCGGAGATATCGAAAAAATACTTGGACAAAATTGGCTTCGATACTACCGTGAAACATTAAAGTCCTGATTGCCTGTTATTCGAAAGATCACCTCAACCTATTTTCACCTTATTGTAAACATGAAATATTCAATACTCATTATCCTATTTGTAATTGGTTTAACCTCATGCACACCATCCAGCAAGACGGAAGCAACCGGTAAGGTTAGTTACGAGGTGGTGTTTAGAGAAAATTTGTCCGGTGTTTATGAAAAATGGAATACCGGAGAAAACAGTTATGGGTTTCGCTATACCTATGCGGATAGAGGGCGTGGGCCTGAATATGATGAAGCTATTACATTGAATGATGATAATTTTGTAATAGCCCAAACCATTAAAGGAGTCAACTACCGCAAAGCGGCCATCGATGAAAGCTTTTCCAGTGAAGGAGCAACTGCTACCTGGAAAAATTTAATGGGAGTATCTGATGGTAACTTTGATGGTACTCAACTCTACTTTCGGTATGATGGCTCCCCTGCTGTTTACGAAATTCTTGCACAACTCTTATTGAAATCAGAAGACGGGACAGTTCGTCTTTATCCTGATGGAGAAGCAACATTGACCAAAAAAATTCCTTTGAAGCTTTCTGATGGTACATCCGTAGATCTTTTGGTAATCAACGGGTTGGACCTCGATCCTACCTACTTGTGGATGATGGGTGATCAGATGATTGGTAAAATATCGGGTAACTTGCATATCATAAGAGAGGACTTGAGTGCTATGCGGCTCGAGATGAAAAAATTACAAGGGGACATTGAAGATGAGAGTCTGATAGCGGTAGCTAAAGATTTAACGCATACCATCGACAAGGTGGTCATTCAAAATGTGAATGTGTTTACGTTCGGAGGGACAGTACTTCCTAATCAGGATGTGTTCGTAGAGGGTAAAACTATTAAGGGTGTTTATCCTTCAGGTACTAAGGCTGCAGATAGCGAGGCAGAAATAATTGATGGTACTGACAAAACACTCCTACCAGGAATGTTTGATATGCATACGCACAATGACAAGTTCCGAGGGATACTGCACCTCGCAGGGGGTGTAACTTCTGTACGCGATTTGGCCAACAATAAGCAATTGAAGAGTCTGGCGGTGCAATTTGATAACAATGAAATAATGGGCCCTCACATTGTTACTTACTCCGGTATTATTGATGGTCCAGGCCCATTTGCCAATCAGCGTAATGTTGTTGAAAATCTGGAAGAGGCACTGGCCGAAATCCAGGATTATAAAGACTTGGGTTACGAGCAGATCAAATTGTATAGCTCTATCCTACCGGAATGGGTTCAACCATTGACTGACAAAGCCCATCAACTGGGTATGAGGGTGAGTGGCCATATACCTGCTTATATGACTGCTACTCAAGCGATCAATCAAGGCTACGATGAGATTCAGCACATCAATATGTTGTTTCTCAATTTCTTATCGGACACCATAGATACCCGTACGCCCTTACGCCATGTAATGCCTGCCAAGCATGGCGCTGACCTTGATCTCAACTCGAAAGAGTATCTGGATTTTGTGAAGCTATTAAAGACTAAAGATATTCTTGTAGATCCTACAGTAGCCATTTTTGAAAACATGTACATTGCTGACCAAGGGGTAGTAAGTCCAACCTTCGCTGTGGTTGCTAACAGGTTCCCGCTCATCGATCAGCGCGGTTTTTATGGTGGTGGACTTTCAAAAGAAGGTGCTCAGGTGGAGAGGTACGCAGCGAGTTTTGATAAAATGCTGGCAGTAGTTTATGATTTGTATAAGAAGGGTGTACCAATTGTACCAGGTACGGATGGACTGCCTGGTTTCTTGTATCATAGAGAACTTGAGCTCTATGTGAAAGCAGGGATTCCTGCAGGAGAAGTATTAAAAATTGCAACTATTCAATCAGCAAAAATTACCGGTGTAGCGCAATCGGTAGGCTCCATTGAAGTGGGCAAACAAGCAGACCTTATATTAGTTGACGGAAATCCAGTACAACAAATTAGTGATATCAGAAAAATAGAATGGACGATGAAGGGAGGTAATCTTTATTATGCCAAGGAACTATATAACTCTTTGGGAGTTAAACACTTTAAATAGGCCAAGCCAATTAACAACTCGTCCGCTATTGGAGGATAACTCCCTTCTTTAAGTGTTTCTACGTTCTGCTACATTCACTTGAATTATCACTTCCACTGATTCCAATCTTCCTCAAAATATCATTCAGCATACACCAGTTGGTAATTGATGACTGAAACAGATTGACACCAACGAAGGCAGCAAGCCAAAGCCAGTTGATATTAACATAGGTCGCTAGTAGCAGACTCGATATAATTAGAATACCTGCCACGGCATGTTGGATACGTGTTCTCATAATTCGTTTACTATTTAAAATTGGTTCTCTTTGTATTCATCACGGCCATATGAACCTTCGACTTTGATTCTTGTATCGAATTGAATTCTTCAATGGCCTCTGTCACTTTATCAATCAATTCCTCTTTTACGAATGCATAGAAAAGTACAGAGGAGAATTCTCCCTTGCTAGACGCGAACCAATTTGATTCCATCGGTTGGTCGGATTGATCTTTATATCCTTTTACATCAGTATAAGAAAAGGCAGTGACTCCGGATTTTTTGAGCAGCTGTTTAATCTCTCCTTCAAAGAATTGAACTGCAGTGATTATTAATAATTCCATATACTTTAGCTTTTTTGTTCAATACCCGCATTCTTCTCCCACTTTTTTCTTTCTGTCATATAGTAGATGAGTGGCACTACGATTAGCGTAAGCATTGTGGATACTATTGCCCCTGCAACTAATGAGATAGCCAGCCCCTGAAATATAGGATCAAAAAGAATAATAGAAGCTCCTATTACCACCGCGCCTGTTGTTAATAAAATAGGTGTAGTACGTACCGCACCCGCATCAATGATGGCTGTTTTCAGGTCTGCCCCTTCATTCAACCTGATTTCGATAAAGTCAATCAAGAGGACTGAGTTTCTTACCATTACTCCAGCTAATGCAATCATACCTATGAAAGAAGTAGCGGTAAAGAATGCCCCAAGCAACCAATGGCCTAAGACGATACCTATAAGCGAAAGTGGAATAGCCAGCATCATCACAATGGGAGTTTTGAAATTTTGAAACCAACCAACGATTAGCATGTAAATGATTATGATGACAATCAAAAAGGCACCTCCCAGATCACGGAACACCTCTAATGTAATCTGCCATTCCCCATCCCACTTCACAGTGAAGTCTGACTCATCTTCGGGCTGATTCATGTACAACTCATTCAGTGCATAACCTTTTGGTAATTTGATCTTGTTTAGCTTTTCAGTCATTCCCAAAATAGCATACGCAGGACTTTCCAGTCCACCGGCCATATCGGCCAGTACATAAACCACTCGTTTCTGATCTTTTCTATAAATGGTAGGGCGTAGCGTATCTTCTTTGACACTAACAAAATCACTAATAGGCACCATATTGCCTTGCATCCCTTTTATCTTAAGGTTTTGAATGGAGCCTATGCTTGATTTGTCCTGATCGTTCAATGCAAGCACAATACCTATGGGTTGTGTTGCATTCTCATCATAATAATTTGAAACTGGGTGCTCTCCTAGCAAGTAAGTAAGATTGCCCACTACTTGCTGTGGTACTATCC
>JBATLM010000104.1:0-55361 GCA_049289315.1 Cyclobacteriaceae bacterium | reverse complement strand
AATAGACCAGGGTTGTCAGTTTTAATAAAATCCAACCCACCACCGATCATTATATCGCTCGTACTTTGAGCAGATGTCAAATTAACCATTCCAAGTATAAACGCAGCAATCAAAAAAATTCTCATATGTAGATGTTTAAAAAATATAGTGCAAAGCTAATCCCTTTCTTCAATCAGTTTCTGTAAGGCGAGGTATTCATCCCTAAGACGAGCTGCTTCAATGAATTCAAGTTCTTTGGCTGCCTTCTCCATGGCTTTCTTAGTTCTTTCAAACATTTTTTTCAACTCTTCGGTACTTAAGTAGGCCACCACTGGGTCTGCTGCAAGCGACCTCTCCTCTTCTTCTATATAGTAGCGCTTGGTTGTTTTCTTGGAGTCCGCTACTGTGGTTTGCCCGATGATTGCTTCTTTTGATTTCAAAATGGTTTTAGGAATAATGCCATGCTCAAGATTATAATCTTGTTGGGTTTTTCTTCTTCTGTTTGTTTCGTCAATGGCCAATTGCATCGAATCGGTAATCTTATCTGCGTACATGATCACCATACCGTTCTCATTACGTGCTGCCCGACCAATGGTTTGAACCAATGATCTTTGATTTCTTAAAAAACCTTCTTTGTCTGCATCGAGTATGGCTACTAACGAAACTTCAGGTAGGTCAAGACCCTCTCTTAGCAAGTTCACTCCCACAAGCACATCAAATACCCCCAAACGCAATTCTCGTAATATTTCCACGCGATCGAGTGTTTGCACTTCAGAATGGATGTACCTGCACTTTACTTTGGCGCGTTCCAAAAACTTGGTAAGTTCTTCCGCCATTCGTTTAGTCAATGTGGTGATTAATACACGTTCATGCTTTTTCACACGTTCATCTATCTCCTCCAGTAAATCATCAATTTGATTTTTGCTGGGTCTTACATCAATTTTCGGGTCTAATAATCCTGTGGGTCGAATCAATTGTTCGATAACTACACCTTCTGATTTTCTTAATTCATATTCTGAAGGAGTTGCACTTACATAGACCACCTGGCCTAGAATTCCTTCAAATTCATTGAATGTGAGAGGGCGATTATCCATTGCAGATGGAAGTCTGAATCCATAGTCAACTAGATTAACCTTACGAGAACGATCCCCACCCCACATGGCCCTTACTTGGGGTACAGTCACATGACTCTCATCTATCACCATCAAAAAGTCATCAGGAAAGTAATCGATCAAACAGAAAGGTCTTGCGCCTGCCTGCCTTCTGTCAAAGTATCTTGAATAATTTTCAATCCCACTGCAATAACCCAACTCCCGCATCATCTCAATATCGAATTCAGTACGTTCCTTGAGTCGTTTTGCCTCGAGATGCCTTTTTTCAACGCCAAACATCTCCACCTGCAAAACCATATCGTCCTGAATCTCCCTAATGGCTTGCTGCAGCATGTCTTTTCCGGTTACAAAAAGATTAGCTGGAAAAATTACGGCTACCTTTTCATCTGATATTTTCTTTCCCGTAAACGGATCGATCAATTGAATGGCCTCAATTTCGTCTCCGAAGAAATAGATACGAACTGCATAATCAGCGTAAGCTAAAAATACATCTACCGTGTCGCCCTTTACCCTAAATGTACCTCGCTTGAATTCAGCTTCTGTTCTGCTGTACAAAATATCAACCAGCGCAAAAAGGAACTGGTTTCGGGGAATAGTTTCACCCGCAGTTAATTGAATTCTATTTTTACCAAACTCCTCAGGGTTTCCGATTCCATAAATACATGATACGGAGGCAATAACGATAACATCTCTTCTTCCCGAAAGTAAAGAGGAGGTGGCGCTAAGCCTTAATTTCTCAATCTCATCATTGATGGAAAGATCTTTTTCTATGTATAAACCCGAGCTTGGAATAAATGCTTCAGGTTGGTAATAATCATAATAGGAGATAAAATACTCCACCGCATTCTCCGGGAAGAATTGCTTAAACTCTCCATAAAGCTGTGCTGCTAAAGTTTTATTATGACTGAGTACTAAGGTAGGCCTGTTAACTTCCGCAATTACATTGGCAATGGTAAATGTCTTTCCTGACCCAGTGACTCCAAGAAGGGTTTGGTGTTGCTCGCCCGATTGTAACCCAGAGACCAATTGTTTAATGGCTGTGGGCTGGTCGCCAGTGGGAGTATATTCACTAGTAAGTTTAAAATCCATTTTCTCTTACTTAGTCAGATTGAGGTCTTAGCTATTCCAAATCGTCCAGGCTTTTTCAGCTTGAATATGCAGCATCTCTAATCCATTTTTAAAAGAGGCGCCTCGCATTTCTGCTTTTTGAATAAATTGAGTTCTCGCTGGGTTATAGATGAGATCATAAACGAAGTGATTGGCGGTAAGCTGTTCGTAACTAATGGAAGGGAACTCACTTGTATTAGGTGACATTCCTAGGGGAGTGGTGTTAATTACCAAATTGCATTTAGATAGCCCGTCACTCACCTTTAATTCTTCATATGTATAGTCTGCCTTTTTCTTATCCCTTGAAACGACTTTAAAATTAATCTTCATTTCACGCAAAGCTTGTTGTACTGCTTTGGATGAGCCACCGGTACCAAGGATAATTGCTGATGAGTTTTTAGGTTTTGGGAACCATTTGGTCAGCGTCTCTTTAAAGGCTATACTATCAGTATTATATCCGTAGAGCCTTCCTTCTTTGATTTTAATCACATTAACAGCTCCAATTTTTTTTGAGGCGTCATCAATTTCATCAAGAAGACTTATTACGTTTTCCTTGTATGGTATTGTGACATTAAGTCCGCACATTTCAGGATTGTCTTTAAGCAATTGCTTGAGGTCTTTTATTTGCTTCAATTCATGCAGGTCGTAATGATAGTCGCGCAGTCCTTCTCTAAAAAATTTTTCATCAAAATAATTTTTAGAAAAAGAATGACTAACAGTTAGACCGATTAAACCGAATTTTTTTTCCATTAGGATTTTATTTTAAACGCTTGCGCAAGCTTTTCTACAAAAACAACGATTAGAATTCCAAGTGCCACAAATAAAATGGCTTGAAAAACCTGAGGGTCGTTTCCTGTTTTTTCAAGATACTGACCGGGCCAGATACTTTGGTCAATGGCTGGTATCTGTTCACCAGCAGAATTCAATCTAAAGGATACTACTTCCTTCCATGGCCAAACCTTATTAAGGGACCCAAGCATAAACCCTGAAAGCAATGCTAGGGTAGGATATCGGTAGTGTGTAAGTATCCAACTTAAAAACCTTGAGAAGGTGAGCAGCCCAACGATACATCCAAGTATGAATACGGCAACAACAGAAAGGTCCATTGCAACCAACGACTTGATCATGAATTCATATTTTCCCAAAAGCAGTAATATGAAAGCTCCTGATATCCCAGGTAAAATCATCGCACATATGGCCAATGCCCCGCAAAAGAAAATGAAAAATAAATTTGAGGGAGTTTGCGCGGGCGAAATGATGGTGATCCAGTAGGCGAATCCAACACCGACAAACCCCGCTATCACCGCAGAAATAGACCATACTTTTACTTCACGTAAAATGAGTGGCGCTGAAATAAGTATTAAACCAAAGAAAAATGACCAGACGGGAATCGGATAGATTACCAGAAGATAATTCATCAGCTTGGCCAGAGAAAGTAAACTTGTTACTATTCCACCCAGTACAGCAATTAGAAAGCTTCCGTTTATTTTTACCCAGAATTCACCAATCTTAAATTGTTTAAGCAATTTGATCGCTTCGAAATCTATCTTTTGGATGGAATTAATGAGTTCTTCATAAATACCGGTGATGAAGGCAATAGTTCCTCCTGACACACCTGGAATTACATCGGCTGCCCCCATTCCTATTCCTTTTAAATAAAGGAATAAATAATCTTTAAAACGTCTCAATTGAATTAGTCAGTGTAAAATGGTGGAGCATTGTTTCCCTTCTTCAGTTCCAGCCCAAGAAAGTGAAGAAATGTATCTCCTCGTAGACCCAGCCTTATGGTTTCTAAGGGAATTACTTCATTAGGTGCAATATTACCGAGATTGACATTTGCTCCCAGTAGTTTGATAAACCAAACTTGCTGCGCTTTTTGAGGAGCTTCCCAAATAATTTTTTCAAATGGAATTTTAGTAAGAATTTCTTGGACAAGTCCGGACCTTACTTCACCGGTAGCTCTAAAGAGTCCGACATTTCCACTTTCTCTCGCCTCACCGATTACTTTCCAGGCTCCTGCATCAAGTTCTTTTTGCATGAGATCAATCCATTGATAGGGCGGAATAATTTTTTCAGCATCCTTTGATCCAACTTCGGACAATACAGTTACTTGCTCTGATAATCTTGAGATATAGTCAAGCTTTTTATCGTGATCTAAATCAATAGAACCGTCAGACACTTCAGCAAAGGACATATCATATTTATCTAGCACTTTTCTGTAGTCATCAAATTGATCTCTTATAATAAAGGCTTCGAAAAGAGTGCCACCAAAATAGCAAGGAATACCAGCGTCTTTATAAATTTTTAGTTTTTCCTTTAGTACTGGAGTGACGTAAGATGTACCCCAACCCAGTTTTATAATGTCTATGTGTTCTGCGGAAATTGAAATAAGATCCTCTGCTTCTCTTATACTTAGGCCTTTGTCCATTACCATAGTAAATCCAATTTGCCTGGGCTTTATGGTTCGCTCAGGCAGATTCTTAAGTGTGAAATTCATTAGCGGTTTTCTTTTCTAAATTGATCGATAATCTTAAAAAGTGCTTTTTGGGTTTCTGGCTTAGGGAAAAAATCAAAAAGCATACGGTGTCCTTCAAAATCTAAAAGTAAGGCATTTTCGAGATAATTAAAGGCTTCTTTAAACTTGCCATCTTCTATTTGATATACCGCCATTCGATACAAGAAATCGGATTCATTGGGTATCTCACCCAATCCTCTTTCTAAGACCTCAACGGCTTTTAAATATTCTCCTTGTTCATAATATATGAATGACCAATTAAGCCAAATTTCTTTATCACTTGGTCCATAATGGCTTGCCTCTTCATACGCACTTATACTAGATACAGTATTTCCAATTTTAAACTCTGCATGAGCTGCAGCTTTCCAATACTCAGCACTCTGACCGTTGAGTTTAATGGCTTTGTTAAAAAAGTGGAGGGCCTGATACCACTTTTCTTGTTTCTCAAGGCAACTACCAGCTCCAAACCAGGCTTCATCATAAAAGGCATCCAACTTGGCGGCTTTTTGAAAATATTTTAAACCTAATTCAAATTGATTGAGATTTTCATAAGCTGCCCCCATAGAACAATAAACTTCAGGGCTCGGCCCTTCAATGTCTACGGTTTTTCTGAACGAATCAAGAGCCTTAGTGTATTGCTCAGTATTTAAATATGTATTGCCCATGTTAAAATAGGCAGAAGCAAAGGTGTCGTCAATTGCTACAGCAAATTCATAGGCCTCCAGCGCATCAGTGTATCGCTCTAGTTTATTGCACACGATGCCCAGGTTGTACCATGCGGCTGCAGAATAGGGGTCTTCATCAATAAATTTTCTGTAATACGAAAGACTTCCTTCTAATTGACCGACTACATCAAGGCAGAATGCCAACTCATACAATGCTCCCTCGTGAGAAATATTTATTTCAACTGACTTTTTATATGCATTGATTGCATTGTTGTATTTTTCTAAACTTTGGTACGATAGTCCAATGCTATAATAAATTTCATCTGCATCTTCGTCAGCAAAAGACAATGCTTGTTTATAGAGAGCTATAGCCTCTTTGTGTTTTCCTTGTAGGGAAAGGATGGAACCTGCAGAAAAATATATTTCAAGATCTGTAGGATGAAGATTCTTCGCCTTCTCAAGCAACTCTAACGCTTCATCGTACTCTTCAAGGTTGGAGAGAATTTGAGCTTTTACGGCAAGCAGTTCTGTGGAAAACGGATACAGTTCCATTGCCTGATTAATGGCGGTGAGTGCTTTCTTGTACTTGGAATGATCCAGGTAATAGTCTATGATCGTCTCGTAGGAATTAATATCAAAAAAATCGTTTCTATTCTTTTTGAGACTTTCCTCAAAGCGTTTGATCAGCTCTTCCTCTTCTTCTCTTTTCCTGAAATCGTGGGCCATTAGGTAAAATGGTTTTCCTAAAATAGGTAAAAAAATCGTGAATCAAATGAATCTGTTTTACAAAGGTAGCCCCATAAAACAAGGGTCACAAGCTTGTTAATTTCGATTGTTTATCGTACCGTTTTGTAAATAATAAGAACAACACCATTCGAGTGTGTCATCGAGTGTTCGGAACTGCATTCCAAGCTTTTTAATGGCCTTTTCATTGTTGTAAAAGAATCTTTCGTGTGCTGTTCTGGCAGATTGGGGAGTAACCATAGGTTCATTACCTGTAACCCACGATCGGGCAGATTCGAGCCAGGCAGCAGCAGAGACCAAAGGCCCAGGAACCCTTATCCATGGTGCCTTTTTGTTAAAATGGCCGGCTACTTTGGTTAAAACATCTTTCAAAGGAACAACTCCACCATTTACAATATGTCTTTCTCCGGTTGCCTTTCTGCTTAGGAGCAGACAGACTATATCAGCTACATCTCTTGCATCAACATAATTGATAGAGCCTTGTGTGTAGAAAGGTTTATTCTTCCACACATACTTAAAAATTTGCGCACTGCTTCTGTCCCAATCAGCCTGAGATAGTATTACTGACGGGTTCACAATGTCTATTTCCAATCCTTCTTCCCTGCCTCTAAAAACTTCAAGCTCTGCAAGGTATTTGGATTCAGCATAATCTGAATTCAATTTACTATCTACCCATTTGTTATTTTCGTCAATATGGTATACCCCTTTTTGTCTGCCTAGCGCTGCGACAGAGCTAATATGAATCATTCTAGGAATGCCCAAACTCAGACATGCGTTAACTACATTTCTGGTACCTTCAACATTTACTCGGTAAAGCTGTTCGCTATCTCCAGATTTAAATGAAACTAAAGCTGCAGTATGAATTACTGTAGTTGCACCCTCCAGCGCTTCATGCAGAGCTCCTACGTCCAAAAGGTCTGCTTCTTTCCAATCAATAGTCATGTTGCCCAACAGTGAGATGTCTGACTGGTTTCTTTTAATTCCAAAAAAAGAAGTTGCGTCTGCATCAAGTTGATGAGCTATTCTACTTCCCAATAAACCACTGGCACCTGTTATGGCAATCATATTGTTTAAAGTGATCTGTTCAAGAGTGGCAATTCAAGAGCTCTCTTCAAATACTTGTTTCTGAATGCTTCTTTAACGGCATTCATTTGAATTTGATTGTGGCAATCGCTTCCTAAAAAATCTACCCATCCCTTTTCTATAAGTTGGATGGCAAGTTTTTGAATAGGTTTCGAATAAGCCCCAATAATTGAAGGTATATTAATTTGAAATAATACTCCTCTATTTTTCAAGTCTTCTACCTTCTCAAATGTGTTAACCAGGTATTGGTATCGTTCTGGATGAGCCAAAACTGGCTTGTATCCTAAAGTTGTAATTGAAAAAATGAATTCCTTCAATTGAAAAGGCTCTGTTAGAAAATTTGTTTCAAATAAGAGATAGTTACTACCAAAAGTCAATAGCTTCTCACCCTTATTTATTCTCTCAATTAATGATTCATCTAAGTAATACTCTGCGGCAGCCTCAATGGGAATATTTATACTTTCCGTTTTTAAATATTGTCTGAGTAATTCGAGCTTCGCAAGAATATCACTTGATTCATTGCGATAGAAATCATTCATCACATGAGGGGTGGTGATTATCTTTTTGTAACCTAAATCAATGAATTGCCGAACAAGCTGACCTGACTCTTCTAATGACTTCACACCATCATCCAGCTGCGGCAGCAAATGTGAATGAATATCAGTTTCAAGGGGAGTTGAGCTGGCCTGCCTTTTTTGTTTGAAGAATGAGAACACTATGTTTTCAATAATTTCTTAAAGAAACCCTTTTCCTGTTTTTCCTCATAGTATCCGTATCCATAAGCTTTCCCATCAGATGGCAGAGCGTTAACTACTACTGCAACATTGTTGAGTTTATTTATTTTAATTACTCTGGAGAGATTGTTGATAAATTCTCTCTTAGAATAATTGGCACGAAAAACATAAATAGAAACGTCTGATCTTTTCATAACCATCACACCATCGGTCACCAGGCCAACTGGCGGAGTGTCCATAACTATAAAGTCGTACTTTGTTTTTAAGTCATTTAGTAGTTGATTGAATGCCCCATTGAGGAGTAGTTCTGATGGGTTGGGAGGATGTGGCCCAGAGGGTATATAGTCGAAGGAGTCTACGGAAGTTTTTATAATGCACTCACTCCAATCATGTTTGTTGATGAGAATAGTGCTCACGCCCTTCGTTTTATCCTCTACAGCAAAAGGAAGATTTTCTTTAGCTTTTCGCATGTCCAAATCGAGGAGTACGACCTTTTTGTTTGACATGGCGAGCACTCCACTGAGGTTCATTGCCAGAAACGATTTGCCTTCTCCAGAAATCGTAGAAGTAACACTGATGGCTTTTTTATTGCCTCCAGTGGTGAAAAAATCAAGACTAGTCCTAAGCGTTCGAATCGCCTCACTGGCCCTTGATTTTGGGTTTTTTAATACAACCATTGACTCACCGTTTGCATGCTGTAGTACGGGGATAGAGCCAAGAACTGGAACAGCAATATTACGCTCTACCTCTTGTACACTAATTATCTTGTTATTCACCAAGTATAAAATACCGATGAAGAAAAAGTTGATTACCAGGCTTGCTACTATTCCAATTCCAAGGATCATAAGTCTTTGCGGTGCAATAGGGGTAGTAGGTAACGTGGCAGGAGAAAGTACTTTGAAGTCTGGAGTGTTCCCTGCTTGTGCAATTTCAAATTGTGCTTTGGATTGCATCATCGACAAATAGAATTCTTCGTAAAGCTTATAGAATCTTTGATTTTTTGAGAACTGTGTGTTTTTGTCCGGCATTGATGCAAACTGCTTTTCAAGGTTTTCCTTTTTCTCTTTCAGCTCACCCATGCTCTCCAGCCAATTTTTTTTGAGGTTGGACAATTGATTAAAAACCTGATCCTTTAACGCATTCAGTTCATTTTCTTTTTGTTTGAATGCAAACGTGTTTTCATTGTAAGAAAGAGACAATCTATTTCTTTCAAGGAGTAATTTTTTTAGTACTTCTAAGTCATCGTTGAGATAGGAGGGAAGAAACTGCCTTTGGTTGATTGATATTTCAGGGTTGTTAGAAGAGAGGCGCTCAATCAATGAATTTAATTCAGCAAGTTTCTTGTTCAATTCGAAACGTTGCGAGTCGATTTTATTTATATGAAATATTGTTCTTTTTAGGTCTTCATCAACATTATTGCTTTTATTTTTTAGTGTGAAGTTTTCGAAATAATTCTCGAAATCTTCCATCTTATCCTCTACTTGTAGAAGCTCATTGTTGAGCCAATCAATTTTTTGCTTGTTGGTGAGATTTTTCTGTTCGTTGCTGTAATTGATATACAGAGAATCAATTTTACTGACAATAGCGTGCGCTTTTAATGCATTAAAATCCTTAAAAGTGATTTTAATTGTGTTGGCATTAAAGTTTAGTGGTTCTACTGTAAGGTTATCCGCCAAGTAATCCAGTAGTGATGCTCTGCTGTGGATTATAAAATAATAATCATCAGTGGCTGAGGGGTCAAAAGATTTTGATTTACTTAATTCAAATTCAAATTCATCGATAGTGATGGTTTGTCCAAACCTTCCGTTTATAGACTCTCCGTCTTCTCCTAACTTCACTTCAAAGCCTGCAGCGTTAGGTTCAAAGTCGATATAGATTGGGATATCGTAAATACTGCTTGGAATGGTCTTGACAATAACTTTTATGGGTGAATACCTATACTTCTCATCAACTAAAACCTTGCCTATACTGTAATATCCTATGTTGATATCTAGGGAGTCTATTACCCTGTTAAGAAAAACCTTCGATTTGATTTGCTCAATTTCTCCAGAAATGATGTTGAGATTCTGATCTTCAACCAGAGTTTTAATTCCGAGCTCGGTAGCATCCTGCTTTATATCCAACTTCATTTCAGACTCAGACTCATAAAGATCTTTAGTCCATCGAATAGTCAAGTAAGCAGTGAGATTTACAATCAGAAAAATACTAATGATCCAAACAAGGTTTTTACGAACAACGATCTTTAGTTTATTAAGATCAATGCCCTCGATGTCATTTGTCGCCTCAGTTTGCTCCTGTCTGTTCACGCTACCTTACATTAAGAATAATAACCACTAATGAGGCAAGACTTACTACGATACCTATAATGTTACCGTTTTCTCGTACTGCTTCAGTGAATGGTCTTCTAATGGGTTCAACATAAATAATGTCGCCAGGCTGAATAAATATGTTGCCTTCTTTGTATCCTTCAATGGTACTTAGATTGATTAGGTAAACATCATCGTTTCTCAAAACCCTTATATTTTGTGCCTGAGCATTATTATCTAGCCCTTTCCCCAATGCTAAAACTTCAGTAAGGCGCATATTTTGGTTGTTCAGGGGAATGACTTGTCCTCCAGTAGCCCCCAACAGCACGGCTCTTTTATTTGCAAAATTCATTACTACATAAGGATCCTTAAAGTACTTCGTATATTCTGTCTGAACCGATACCTCAGCCTGTCTGAGGGTGAGTCCCTCCACTTTAACTTCGTTGATTAATGGCAATTTGGCATTTCCGTCAGTTGTTACGAGATAGGTGATTTTTTCTCGTTCTCCATCCTGAACTTTCGTGTTAGTTAGTTCTGGGTTTGGATCAATAATGCGCTCTCCGTTATTGGAAAACACCTCAATAGTGAGTAAGTCATTTTTTTGAATAAGGTAATCCTTGATTGCATTAATTGACTCTGAATTAATTTCCTTAGGCTGAAAACCTTCTGGTATTTTAAACATGAGATTTTGCTTGTAGGAACTGCACGAAAACATGAGCCCAACAATACTTAACAACACTAATTTGCTTATCAGAGAATTCACAAAACTTGGTTTATTGTGGTGAAATTACTGATTTTATCAATAACTCTTCCAGGCTTGGCAAGGCCTGGTCTTTTTGCGAAATGATAGGATTCGAAATTTGCCAATCTATGTTCAATTTTGAATCATTCCATAAAATGCCTGATTCGTGTTCAGGGCTATAAATGCTTGAGCTTTTGTAAAAGAAATAGGAATCTTCTAGAGCTGAGAAGCCATGAGCGAATCCCTCTGGAACAAACAACATGTTATGTTTCTCGTCATCTAGAACGCACGTGAAGGTTTTGCCAAAGGTATCAGATCCCGTCCTTAGGTCAACAACTACGTCAAGTACTCTTCCTTTGATCACAGATACCAATTTAGCTTGGGCAAAGGAACCGGACTGATAGTGTAATCCTCTAATAACTCCCTTTTTGGAGAATGAAAGGTTCTCCTGAACAAACTTAACGGAAGGGGCAACGTCCTCAAATGAAATATCCTTATAAAACTCAAAAAACCATCCCCTTGAATCTGGAAAGACTTTGGGAGTGATTTCAAGAAGCCCTTTAATACTCGTGGGTTTTATTACCATACCTCAAAAGTACGGAATTAAGACGCTTTTTGAAGAGATTGAAGAGTTTGTAGGTATTTATCAATCACCACGTTTTCGTTGTACTCTTTGACCATTTTTATCCTGCCATTTACACCGAAATTCTCCAATACTTCATTGTTAAAAGCAGCCATTGTTACCATCTTTTCGGCCAGATCATCAGCGTCTTTTAGCCTACATAGCAATCCATTTACTTTGTCGGTCACTACATGGTGGCACCCAGGCACATCTGTAGCGATTATGGGCTTTGCTGAGCTTGCCGCCTCTAATAAAGTACGAGGGGCTCCCTCTCTATAGGAAGGAAGAACAATACAATCGGCCTTTTCGATGAATTGGCGAACGTCATCCGTAGTTCCTAAGTACTCAACTGTGCCTTCGCTTATCCATTGATCGATTACCTTTTCCTGTATGCCACGTGCATGCTCAGGATCCTTGGCTCCAAGAAGCTGAAAACGAGCATTTATTCCACTTGATTTTAGTTTCTTAACAGCCTCAATGTATTCAAGAATGCCTTTATCAGTGATAAGTCGCGAAATGAGTAAAAAAGTGAAAGACTCATTCCTTTTAAAGGCCATAGGCTGGAATTTGTCCAAATCTACTCCAGATCCAGGAATAAGGTCAACTGTTTCAGGATCAACTAGTTTCCGTTTTAAAAATAGATCAAGGTCATCTCCGTTTTGAAAAAAGACCTTTTTAGGAAACCTGAAAGTCCACTTATAAAGTTGAATGGCAATCGCTGAAACAAGATTCTTTTTTAGAAATACGGTACCCAAGCCACATACATTATTGACTACAGGTATTTTTAGCAATGTTGCGGCAATGGTGCCGTACACATTCGGTTTTACAGTATAGTGAAGTACAATTCCTGGCTTAATATTTCGATAAATTGACCATAACTCTACAATAAGAGCAAAATCCTTTATCGGATTGGCTCCTCTACTGTCCATTCTTACTTTATGGTGAATGCAGCCAGCCTCAACAAGGTGATGCGTATATTTGTCAATTGGAGCTACAGTATGTACCTCATACCCCTTGGCGATTAGCTGTTTAACAAAATTCAGACGAAAATTGTAGATATTCCATGACGTGTTTAAAACTATAGCAACTTTCATTTAGGCCAACTGGGATTTAGACGACTCTGCATCTTGTTGTTTACAGAGATATATTCAAAGCATGCGAAAAGTAACCTCAAAGACAAATTAATGTAAGATTGATGTACTGTATACGGTCAAATTATGCAAAAGTAACTATCAAAGAGCAACTTTAGAAATATAATTGATGTTAAAGGAATTCGTACTTATCATATTTGCGAATAGGAGAGGTTGAAAATTTAATAATGAAAGACTTAAAAGAAAAGAGTGCAATTCTTGTGGCAGTAGAAACGAGCAAGATGCAGACAGATATAACCATTGAGCACCTTGACGAGCTTGCGTTCCTTGCGGAAACGGCTGGTATCATTACGGTTGAAAAGTTTACCCAAAGGCTACCGCATGCAGATGTTCGCACATTTGTGGGAAAGGGCAAATTTGCAGAAATAAAGGAATACGTTTTTGAGCATGATGTAGACAATGTAATTTTTGATGATGACTTGAGTCCATCTCAATTGCGAAACTTGGAAAAAGAGCTAAACCCCAAGGAACGTGATTCAAAAGTTCAGGTGTATGATCGAAGCCTATTGATACTTGACATCTTTCTGCAAAGAGCTCAAACAGCACAGGCGCGTACGCAAGTGGAGCTGGCGATGAACCAGTACCTGCTGCCAAGACTTACTCGTATGTGGACTCACCTTGAGAGGCAGCGTGGTGGAACTGGCACACGTGGCGGAGCAGGGGAGAAGGAGATTGAGACTGATAGAAGAAATATCCGGAATCAAATTTCTGTTTTGAAGGATGAACTGGAGAAAATAGATAAACAACGAAAGACGCAGAGAAAATCCAGAAGCAATATTGTAAGGGTTTCATTGGTGGGCTACACCAATGTTGGAAAGTCCACATTGATGAATTTGCTTTCTAAAGCCAAAGTAAAAGCTGAAAATAAACTTTTTGCTACAGTAGACTCTACCGTTAGAAAGGTGGTTATAGAAAATATTCCTTTTCTCTTGTCCGACACAGTGGGGTTCATCCGTAAGTTACCCCATCACCTTATTGAGTCGTTTAAATCTACTTTGGATGAGGTAAGGGAGTCTGATATTTTGTTGCATGTTGTGGATGTGGCGCATCCTTTTCATAACAACCATATTGAGGTGGTTTCGAAAACGCTGTCGGAAATAGAGGCTGGAAATATTACAACCATTTTGGTGTTGAATAAGGTTGATTTATTGAAGGAACAAGAACCAGAAGTAAATCTGGAGGAAATGAAGAAATTCTACCAGGAACAGGGTTTTGAAAATGTTGTTTTCGTGTCAGCATTTACTAAAGAAAACCTGGATGAACTCCGAAGGGTGATATTTGAGGGGGTTAAAAAAAAGCACATGACCATTTACCCCAACTACATCGGAAGCGACTCTTATCAGTATAAGGATTCAGATTACTCAGTTGAATCGTAAAGGTAATTTTATAACTTTGCAGCCCATTAATTTGATGGTCCCGTAGTTCAATGGATAGAATAGAAGTTTCCTAAACTTTAGATGCAGGTTCGATTCCTGCCGGGACCACTTGAGGTAAATCAATTTTTGATCCGCCTATATTTTATTTAATCCTATTAGAATATTTAATGAGCCATCTAGCGTTGAATTACTAACTTTAAGATTGATTAGTAGACAAAAATTTCTTGCGCGAAGAGGATATTAACAAAAAATTCATACTTGCTGATTATAACGATCAGGAAACTTATGCTCATATATTTCCAATAGTATATAAGCAGCTTCAGATCATTGCCAGGGGTATCCGTTTTAATTTCAATGGACTGGAAACACTTAATACTACAGCCATTGTACACGAGGCTTATATTAAGTTGTCTTCCAGGAATACACCCTGGGAAAGTCGGTCTCATTTTTACAGTGTGGCGGCTAAAGCCATGCGTCAGGTGCTTCTTAATGCCGCAAGAAGCCGGAGTAGTGAAAAACGAGGGGGAGATAATTCAATAATTGACATTTATGATTTAGGGGATAATGTCATTTTATCCCCTGGTGCCACTGAGAAATTAATTGATTTTGATAGGCTGTTAGTCAAACTTGAGGAGAAAGATTTACTCTATGGAAAAATTGTAGAATGCCGTTTTTTCGCTGGGTTGAGTATAGAAGAAACGGCTGATGCATTACATATATCCCCTGCTACAGTAAAAAGAAAATGGCAACTCGCACGCGACTGGCTTTATGTCCATCTCCCTAAATAACCTTTTCTGAACATGTCTTATTCGATGGAGTTACTTGAAGATGTTTATGAAAAATGTCTGGAGTTGGATGAAACTGAACGCGAAGCTTATGTTGAGCAGGTTTGCAAAAACAACGAGCCATTGCGAGCGATACTGACTCAAATGTTACTGAATGGAGAAAATTCAGTGCTTCATTTTCAGGAATTGCAGCAGACCATAGTGGCGGGTATTCTGCCTGACCACAGGCCTACTATGAACGAGGGAGAAATGGTAGGGAAGTATCGCATTCTTCGTCTTCTGGGTAGTGGAGGTATGAGTAATGTTTACCTAGCTGAACGATCTGATGGGGAGTTTGAACAACAAATAGCAATTAAGTGCTTTTTGAGTAGTGGGGTAATTGATGGCGATAAATTGGTAAAGAAGGGAGAGCAGCAAATTCTGTCGAAATTGGAGCACCCTAACATTGCAAGGATTCAGGATGCGGGAGTTACTCAAAAAGGAGTTCCATATTTTATGATGGAGTACATTGATGGAGTACCTGTTGATGTTTTTGTTCAGAAATCAAATTTCAATCTAAATAGAAGACTTAAAATTTTTCAGCAGATAGGGGAATCTGTGGCGTATGCTCATAGTCGTTTAATACTTCATCTTGACGTTAAGCCCTCCAATATACTTGTGAATAAGGAAGGACAAATTCGCTTGTTGGATTTTGGAATTTCTTCTACGATTGAAACAAGTGAAAAACACGGAAATGTGTTTTTTGGCACCCCTTCAATAGCAGCACCTGAACAGCTTGAGGGAAAGCCCGTCACTGCGGCTACTGATGTATATCAACTGGGCATATTATTGCATCAGCTCATTGCCAACAAATTACCCATTGGGATAAGCGGAAGTGAAGAGCGCGAACTGACTCGAGGGGAATTGCCAACCGTTGTGCCAGAGAAGATTATAGCTGATGAAATCAATTTTGAATTGACGGCTGTAATTGAGCGTTGTTTAGCGAGGGATCCACAAGATAGATACCAGAGCGTAGCATTGTTATTGCAAGACATTCAAAATTACTTAAGCGGGTATCCTATTACTGCAGTAAATCGTGGATCAGGCTACGCAGCGATAAAATATGTAAAACGCAACAAGACGGTCATAATCAGTATAAGTTTGATTTGCATTTCCTTGATTGCAGGGACAGGGTTTAGTTTGTTGCAGGCTCATAAAACCAAAATTCAACGTGATCTGGCAGTTAGTAATGAAAAGGTGGCTACCGCTAATAGAGATTTTTTGATTGACTTATTTATGGAAGCCAACCCATCTATTGCGAAAGGGGATACGATGACCGTCTACCAATTTCTTGATAAAGCCTTTGAAAAAACGGATGATTATAGCGGGTCGGCAGAGATACAACTTGAGCTACTTACTACCCTTGGTAGATCGTATCGCTCGATGGGGGATTTTAGAAAATCAAGAATGGCCCTTGAGAAGGCTTATGCTGTAGCTAAAGATTCTTCCGTACAGATTTCTCCAGCTTATATTCGTGCTGTTGAGCAATTGGGACTTTACCAACGTGATGTGGGGCACTATGATTCTGCACGTATCCTATTGAATGAAGTTTTGTCTATGTATAAGGATATCAACTATCCTGAAGTAGATAGTTTTTATACTGCATCCCTTAAATACCTTTCTTATGTATACAAAACTGAACAGAAATTAGACACTGCTAAGCAGTTAATCGAAAAAACAATTCGTTTGGAAGAACAACTTTGGCCAAGTCATAATAATATAAACCTCGCTGAAAGCTATTATATACTGGCTAGCATCTATAATGATCAAAGTAATTTTGAAAAAGCAATTGAGTACCAGTCCAAATCACTGAATCTATGTGAGTCACTGATGGGCTTGTATTTTCCTGGTACGTTAGCCAACACAAATATGTTAGCAAGTGTTTTGGCAAATGCAGGCAAGTTGGAAGAAGCTTTGTCTTATAGTATAAAGGCAAAGAATATTACGCTTAAGTTATTTGGGGATGTTCATCATGAAACTGCAACGATTACAGATAATCTAGGTGTTGCATATTTTAAACTTGCCCAATATGACAGCGCATATTATTATTTTAAGAATGCGCTCACTATCCGAAATACACTATTTGGTAGTGATTTAAACATAAGAACTCATGCTTCGTACAATAATTTATTATCTCTATTTGCAACTACAGGTGACCAGGATTCTGCTAAATTTTATCTTGTTAATGCATTACGAGTTAGTGCGTCAGGTAAAACAAATGCCAGGCAAAGATCAAATACGTATAAGTGGGCTGGTTTTCTATATGAGCAGTTGAAAGAGTATCCACTTTCTAAAAAATACTATCAACTGTCATTGACTGAGTATAAATCTTATTTGCCCAATGACAATGGCCAAGTGATTAAGGCACAAAAATCACTGGATAAGGCAGACTCCTTGATGGTGCGCGGAATGTTATTAAAAAAAGGCGGACTGTAGAACAGCCCGCCTCAGAAGAAAACTAATGCAACATAATGATTGCAATTAGTTTTAACCTGTCCAATGTTTATTAATCCTGACGGATATTTCCTGACGGGTTACTGCTAAATGTATTACCGCTTTGTGTTAAGACAGCCACACCAGATGCTGCCCGTATGCCGTATGTTTCACTATTGGATACAGTACTATTGGTTATTGTTAGTTTAGATCCAGCTCCATCGCCAAACATATAGATATTGGCTCCACGTCCCCCAGAGCTTCCTCCGAAAGATACTTCCGCATGATTAATTAAATTTTGGGTAGATGGAGAGGCAATTTCAAAACCAAACCATGCGCCTGCTGCAGCTGTCAATCCACTAAATTTAATTTTATTAGAGGCTGAGCCATTTGCGATAATCGCACCTTCAGCTGCAACCCAAAGTCTTTTACCGCTATCGAATAAACAAATAGCGCCAGCTTCAAAAGTAACTACAGCACGCAACTCAGCGCTACTATAAAAATGATAAGGGATATTAAGTGCAGGAATAGTTCCGGCATTGTCAAATCGAACGTTGGTATTTCCTGCACTTGATACCTCTATGGCTTGTATTCCATTGTCTGTAAATACTGAATTTTTATCCAAGACATACAGATTTTCTGCGCCTATGCGCATCGGAGCTTTATCGTTATTATTGAAATTATTGTTTGCGAAAGCTGAGATAACGCCTGAGTTTCCGTCAATATAAAAAGCATAACCTGCTGATTGAGAGATGTTGGTATTCTTAATGCTCAACTTAGCTGATACATTGCTTTGTAAGTAGACTGCAGTTTTTTGTGAACTAAGTTCAGAGCTACCAGTATGTAGTATATCTACATAATCAAACTTATTATTCACATTGTTGGAGCTAATACTGATACCTCTCCAGCTACCCTTCACTTTATCAATGCCACGAAATGTAATATGCTTGGCAGTGGTGCCTTCTGCTTTTAGATAGGAACTGTTTCCATTAAACCATAAGCGGACATCTGCTCCAGATTCTACCACTACACCGGGATCAAAAGTTACTCCAGCTGTTACTTGTATACCTTGGAGAGCATAGTAATCTGGATAGGAAGGGTCATCAAAGAGATTAGGGTAGACTGTATTTTCGTTTATTGAGGTAGGTAGTTTACCTCCAATGTAAAGTGTAACTATACCGGATGCGGCTCCACCACGTGTATCCTCCACAATAATTTCTACTTTGTATAAACCAGCTATTTCGGTGGTAAAGGTGGCATTTAAATCACTTGTATTGGTGAGATTTGCTTCAGTGCCGCTAGGTGATTCTATAATAGTCCACGAGAAATCAAGAGCATCCCCATCAGGGTCAGCAGCAATTACTGTGATGGTCTGATTTTCCCCAGTCATTCCTACGATATCGTCACTAACCTCAATAGTCGGTTGACTGTTAGGAGGTTGTGGATCGTCATCTGAGCATGAAGTGTAAATGATGGCAAGTGCCATCAGGCAAATTGTTTGAATTGAATGTTTCATAAGTAGTTTAAGTTTTCTTCTACTTATGTACACACCCTTTTTATCAGAAATGGCTCACAATGAACCAATAAATCTGAATTAAAAAATTTCGGAGACTACACTAACGTGAAATTTCTTCATTAAAAGAAGTTGCAGGGTGAATTTTAGTTAAATGACGGGAGAAGGAATTGTACTGTATACGCGCTAACGGCTTTGCTTTTACTTAAGTACCGTGTTGAGTATTCTTATTAAGGCATCAAGCGAATGTTGACACTGAATTGACACTTTTTCTTTTTTAATGATCTCATTTAAACTATCGGGTATCGGGATAGGCTGACCAATGGATTCATTTACTGTTTCACTGAATTTTGCTGGATGAGCTGTCTCTAAGAATATGCCTGTCTTTTGTGGTCTTATTTCTTTTTGAAGGCCCATGTAAGCGCATGCACCGTGCGGATCAAGAATATATTCTGTTTTCTGAAATACCTCGGATATGCAGTTTTTGATTTCGCTATCACTAAACGAATGCCCTATAAGCTTGCCCTTTACAAGATCATAGTCATGATTGAAAATTTCAAGGACCCTAGAAAAATTGCTTGGGTTGCCTACATCCATTGCATTGGCTACCGTGAGAACAGATGGTTTGCTTTTAAAAACTCCGGTATGGAGGTACTTTGTAATAACATCATTGCGGTTGGATGCAACCACAAACCGATCAATAGGTAATCCCATCCTCCATGCAATTAATCCTGCAGTAAGGTTGCCCAGATTGCCACTGGGAACGGATACGATAAATGGCTTTGATTTGCTTTTTAACTGTTGATAGGCAAGGAAGTAATAAAATGATTGAGGTAATAGCCTTGCGATGTTAATGGAGTTGGCAGATGTTAAACCGTATTTGTTTTTCAACTCACTGTCAGCAAAAGCTTCTTTGACTAGTTTTTGACAATCATCAAAAGTTCCGTCAATCTCTAATGCATATATGTTCCTTCCCCATGTGGTAAGCTGTTTTTCTTGTGTTGTGCTAATTTTTCCGGAAGGGTATAGTATAACTACATTGATTCCCTCAACACCATAGAATCCACTGGCGACAGCTCCACCTGTATCACCAGAAGTGGCAACGAGGATAGTTGCTGACTTTGAATTCTTCTCTAAAAAAAAGCGAAGTGTTCTAGCCATGAACCTGGCGCCTACATCCTTAAAGGCCAATGTCGGGCCGTGAAATAGTTCTAGTGAATATATGTCTTTGTCCACCTCAACTAGCGGTATCGGAAAATCTAAAGTCTCACTAACAATTTGTTGGAGTTTATTTTCAGGTATTTCATCTCCTACAAATTGTTTGGCCACTTGAAAGGCAATCTCGTGTGTGGTCAGGTCTTCTATTGATTCAAAAAATGTCGAGGGTAACTTTGGTATTGATGAAGGAAAGTATAAACCATTGTCTGGTGCTAGTCCTTCCAGTACTGCTTCCTCGAAACCTACTTTCGGTGATTGTCCAATGGTACTATAGTACAACATCAGTCTAAAATTTCGATTGTTCCTTTTTTGTTAATAGCTGAAATGTAGGTATCAATTTGGATGTTGAAACTTTTATAACTGTGCTTCATTTCATTAAGTACTTTTTGTGCTGAAGCCTCACCCTTACACAAGGCAAAAACTGATGGACCAGACCCGGAAATGCCAGCCCCCAATGCACCAGCGTCCAAAGCAGCATTTTTTAGTTCTTTGAATCCTGGAATAGTGGCTGCTCTGGCGGGCTCTATGATTACATCATGCATTGACCGACTAATTAGATCATAGTCGTGTTGTAATAAGCCCGCTACAAGGCCTGCCAAATTCCCCGTCTGAGTCACCAAATTTTTGAGAGAGACCTGAGCAGGAAGTAATTTCCTTGATTCGGAAGTTTTGATTTGTACATCAGGATGAATGACCACCGCATATAGATCGGGTGGCGTCCCCAATTGTACTACATCAAGTGGGTCATTGCTGCGGACGATTATAAAACCTCCAAGTAAGGCAGGAGCAACATTGTCTGCGTGAAATGCACCACTAGCAATTTGCTCGCCTTTCATAGCATATGGAATAAGATCAAATGCATTTTTAATTGGAGTTCCAATTAATTGGTTTACTGCAAAAGTAGCAGCGACTGCGCTTGACGCACTAGAGCCAATTCCGCTACCTGGTTTTATGTTTTTGTAAATAGTAAGGTCTATACCAATCTTAGGATCAATATGATCTAATAGAGCTTGGGCAGATACGGAAGCTACATTTTCTAATGGATTGAGGGGAATGGTATCAGATCCAATTATCTCCTTTATCCGTACACCTGGTTTTTCGCTTAGCTCTGCAAGAATGATATCTCCAGGTTTTTCTATTGCAAAGCCGAGTACATCAAACCCACATGTTACATTGGATACTGACGCAGGGCTGTACACCCTAATTGATTTACTCATCATTGATTTAAAAAAACGTTTATTTTACCGCTGCAAGATAAACGCATTCCTTAGAGGAATAGTAAATTATGTTAAAAGAAGGTTATTTGGAGATTTTAAGTCTTGCCAGTTCAGCTTCTGAAGCGATGAATCCAAACGAAGCAAAACTTTTCCCAGATACCACTTTCTCGTATATCTCAACTGCTTTAGTTGTATCTCCATTATAATAATACCAGTTGCCTACTCCGTAACCTTGCGTAGCCAGAGACAGGTCATAATCCGCAGCAGTTGCGTCCACAGTCAAAACCTCTTCAGGTTGTAGAATGCCCTGATACATCCTTAGACGCTTATAATAAGAATCGTTTTCAATGATTGTCATTGAATCAGTTATATTCCCTAACAATCCTTCAGCCAACTCATCCTTTCCCTCGCGTTTATAAGTCATGTAAAACCAATCAATAGTAGCGACTAATAGGTCATCGTTGTAGCTTGCTTTCAGGCATTCAATATAAGTTTGCTCGGCTTTTTCGAAATCACCTTTAAGGTAATGGGCCAATCCAAGATGATACCATATGTTAAACTGTGTGGAGGATAAGGGTTGATTAAGTGTATTGGGTGAACCATCTGGTTCAACTTCTGGAGGATTGGGTGGCATCAGCTGAGATGCTTTCGTTAAATCGTCAACAGCCCTGTCAAAAAGACGCATTGAAATAAATCGGTGACCACGGTGCCTCAATAATTTATAAGATTGAGGATATTTTTCAATTCCCTCGCTCAATACTTCTATTGATTCATTAAATCTGGATAGGTATCCAAGTCTTCGTCCATACCAAATGTAGTTTTCTTCAGATGGATCGTTACTAAAGTTGGTTTTGGCAACCGAAAGATTGCTATCCAATTTTTGTTGTAATTCAGCACTTCTTTCTGGCTCAAAATAAGTTGTACCGAGCAAAGAAACTACCTCTGGTGCTTTGTCTACTTTTTCCTCTTTGGGTGTAGAACATGAAACTAATAACGAAACAACAAAGGCGGACAATGCGATTTTTCTCATAGCGTTTTCGGGATTATTACTTTAAGTACTTGAAGCTAATCAACCTTTGCGAATAAATGAAATGATAATGAATGACCGCGTTCATTTAAGTTTCAAGCGTAGTTATTCCATAAACGAACTAGTTATTGGGCCCTTTTAATTATTTTTAGAGAAACCATTAGAGATTATGAAAACCTTTATACTGGCACTGATACTAAGTACCCTGTCCATTTCGGCAATCGCTCAAAAATCTAAGAAAGATGTTATTAAAGCCATTGACGCTAAAAGTGAGGAATATTCTGCCATTGCAATGAAAATATGGGATTTTGCGGAGGTAGGGTTTCAAGAGACAAATAGCTCTGCGTTACTACAGGAAACTTTAACTAAAAGTGGATTTAAGGTAGAGAAGGGGATTGCTGGAATGCCTACTGCATTTATTGCAAGTTACGGCCAGGGCAAACCTGTTATAGCAATATTGGGCGAGTTCGATGCTTTGCCAGGAATTGCGCAGGAAGCTGTTCCTGAGAAAAAACCAATTGAAGGTCAAGTGGCTGGCCATGCCTGTGGCCATCATTTGTTTGGAACTGCTTCGGCTGCATCGGCAATTGCTGTTAAGGATTGGTTGATTGCAAACAAGAAACAGGGAACTATCAGGTTTTACGGGACACCCGCAGAGGAAGGCGGTTCTGGAAAAGTATACATGGTTCGCGAAGGATTGTTTAAGGATGTAGATGCTGTGATCAATTGGCATCCAAGCCCGGTGAATAGTGCAAGTCCTAGCACTTCTCTGGCAAATAAAACTGGAAAATTCAGGTTTTACGGAACAGCTGCCCATGCGGCAGCAGCTCCATTTCGCGGAAGGTCAGCATTGGATGCGGTGGAGGGGATGAACGTAATGGTAAATATGATGCGCGAGCATGTTACACAGGAGACTCGGATACATTATGTAATAACCAGAGGAGGTGAAGCTCCTAATGTGGTTCCTGCTTTTGCTGAAGTATACTACTATGTTCGCCACCCTGATCGGTCTGAAGTAAAAGATGTATGGGAAAGAATTGTAAATGCAGCCAAGGGTGCGGCATTAGGTACAGATACTAAAGTGGAAATAGAAATAACCGGTGGTGTTCATGACTTGCTTCCCAATGAAACATTAGCAAAAGCCATGTTTGCCAATCTTAAAGAAGTAGGGGGGTATACTATGAATGATGAGGAAAAAGCTTTTGGTGCAAATGTTCAAAAGTCCTTTACGGGTAAAGTTCCTCCGTTAAGTTCATCGCAAAATGTTGAAGACTATCAATTAAGGGAGGGTTCAGCCTCGACCGATGTAGGAGATGTAAGCTGGGTTGTACCAACCGTTGGTATGTCAGCGGCTACTTGGGTGCCGGGAACTGCTGCGCATAGTTGGCAGGCCGTAGCAGCAGGAGGCACAAGTATTGGCAGCAAGGGAATGATGATAGCGGCAAAGTCAATGGCACTTATGGCTATCGACCTTTATTCGGATCCAAAACTTCTTGAAGAATCGTGGAAGGAGTTCAAAGCTAAAACTCTGGATTTTAAATATGAGGCATTGATTGGAGATAGACCGCCCGCACTGGATTATCGTAAATAATCTAAATCAGGACGCAACGAACTTAGCTACTTCGTTGAAGAATTTCTCCTGGTCTTGCCAGTAGTTTCGACTGTACGTTCTTACATGCTTCCATTTCTTTTGCTCAAGCAAGTTGAGCATAGATGCATGAAGATCTTTTACAGAAGGGTTCTGCCTGTATAACTCATCATCCGTAAGGATGAGGCCAACTTTATTACTTTCCATATGAGCTGAAACATCAGCAAATGGAAGTGCATCCTTCATGAATTGTTTATCGGGAAATTTTTCTGCACCCCATGCTTCAACAATATCCTTCAGGTACCAACTCGTTTTAGCGGTGCTATTTGCATTCACAAATGGTTTAAAATGTCCATCTGCAGTTTCTTTAATGTATTGAAGGTATTTTTTTAAAAGCTTTGGGCCTTCGTTTTTGGCATCTTCCACCTGAAGCTGTTCTGGCCATATACTGGTTACAACAATAATTTTTTCACGAGCCCTCGTAATAGCTACATTCAATCTGTTTTCACCGCCAGCTACACTTAAGCTTCCAAAGTGAAAATGCAGCTTCCCTTTCTTGTCAGGAGCATAACCTATAGAGAAAATGATGATGTCTTTCTCATCTCCCTGAACGTTTTCTATGTTTTTAACAATGAGTGTGTCAGGAAATGGAATTTGTTGTTCACTAAATGCTGCATCCAATAAATCTAAAATCAACATCTGCTGTGGAGAGTTGAAACACACAATTCCAATCTCTTTATCTGGATTGGATTTCACCATCTCCAGTACCATGGCTACTATTTCGTAAGCTTCAATTTCATTGGTATTGTCTTCCCATATGCCATCCACCTTATGATAGCTAACAGGTGGTTCAGTTGGGTTGATGTGATCAGCATCGGGGAGCAGCGTGAGTTGTCCGTCATAAAAATACTGATTGGAGAAATCAATTAACTCCAGTGACTTACTTCTGTAATGACTGCGTAAAGGAAGTTGCATGAGATACCTGGCTGAAAGTGCTAGCAATGAGTCCACTTCAAGATCCGGGTCATCTTCAGTCTCATCTTGCCATCTGATGCGATATAAATCACTTGGTTTTAATTGTTTGTCATCACCCGCTACAACTGTTTGCTTTCCACGATACATGGATGGTATTCCGCGCTCTGTAAAACACTGAGAAGCCTCATCAAAAATGACAATGTCAAACATTTCCTTTAATGGAAATACAGCGGATACTGATTCTGGTGAAGCCAGCCAGCATGGAAGCAATCTGAAAACTTCACTTTCAAATTCGGAAATGAGTTTACGGATAGGCCATATCCTTTTTTTCTTGGTGAGTTGATGATGGAGGTCACGATAGGTTACCCTATTGTTGAGTCTGTTAAATTCAAGGTCATCCGCAACTCGCTCTCTTGCGCGTAGTAAAATAATCTCATTACTTATCTTTTGCTTTTCAACGACTAGGTCTTGCAACTCGGATTCTAACAATTGGAGCTTGCCTGATGATACCATCCTGAGTATAGGAAACTTGGTTTCCATATGATCGATCCAGGCCAGGCAAAGGCTGTTGATGAAAGTGTTTTGGATGGCTTCAGGTTGCCAGTCGGTATGTGCTTCATGCAACTTAGAGACAGTGTTTCTTTCGTCAGGAGTGAGCCCTTCTTTAATGGTGTCAAATTCACAGAGTGCATCAAAATCATTAAGTAAACTCAACCTTAAAACCTCACTTTTTCCTGGTTGTTGGGTGAGGGATGTTATTTGATTGGGACTTAAGTATGAACTCCATATAATTTTTGTAGCTGGTATGAAAGAGAGAATCTGAAATAATTTCTTCATCCTCGATTCCATCTCAGAGTGACTTAAGGTAGATAGCTCGATAAAATTGCTAATACCCCTTATCGATCTGAAAATTAATTTGGCTTTGATGGCATTCTTTTGGTTATTAAACCAATTCTGGATTTCTCTTTCATTTATTTTTTCTGGCACGCTCTTCAACCAGGGTTTTGTTTTAAGCTTTGAAAGGTTGTGCTCGAAGTTAAGTCTACGGTCAAGCTTTGCTTCTAATTTTTTAAATCCGGCATGATTATTTTCAATAGCATTCCCAACTAAAGCTCGCTTTATTAAAAACTTATCCTTGGAAAAGAGCTCCCATCGAATTAGGCCGATTAAACTCCTCCTTGCTTTCATGCTTCTGTACAGTGCTTGCTGCAATGCCCCAAGTTGACTTGTAGGAAGTGACGATTCTGGCCCATCTTCCTCAAAACATGAAAGTACTAGCCGCTCGATGTTTGCCAGCCACAGCCCACTGGTTTCATCATCAGCTTCTTCGATCATCTGCTGGAAAAAGAAAAAAGTTTTTTCATTATCCAGTTGTACCAACATTTCATTTATCTCCTGTTCGCGTTCCAACAGTTCTTCACATTGTCCCCAATCCAGTTTTGCGCCCACTTCAGTTTCAAGCTGTGTGGAAAGGTTGTTGAGTACATTGGGTATTTCTAGGAGGATTTCTTCAATCTCCTTGAAATCTGTTATACCCAGGCCAACAAAAGGTTTGCGGTCGCGCCATATATAGTCGTCTTGAATAAAAGTCTGAGCATAGAAGGCATAGGCCTTTAGTCGTGTGTATAAGGAATTAATGTTATCAAGAGGAAAGTTTTGATACTCTTGCTTTAGATTTATGGCGGTCTCTTTGGGGTTTGATCTCAGGTAAAGCTCCTTAACACTTACCCCGGATTCAGAATCATTGAAGAGTGCCTTTTTAAATTCTTCCAGTTCTTCTGTGATCTGATCTATGCGGTGACAAACCTGCAAAAACTTCCGGTTGAGTTGTATGGCATCCAGACTATTGTTTTTCGATCTATATTCATCAACCCGATCTATTTGCTTAGCGCCTTTGGCATAAATTTCTTTTCTGTCGTTTTTAAAATCATGAACAAGGGCAAGAAAATCGGTGAGTTGGAGGTCTTTAAGTCTGGCATACACTACATCCAATGCAGCTCTTTTTTGACAGACCACCAATACTTTTTTCCCTGTGGCAATAGCATCTGATATGAGATTGCAAATGAGTTGAGATTTACCAGTACCAGGAGGGCCTTGCACCACGACTGAGTATCCAATTTTAGTTGCTTTCAGAATGTTTTCCTGCCATGCGTCTAAAGGGAATCCGGTAAATAGTTTTTCTTCTTTTACAAGTTGGATAAAATTAGAGAAAAGTAACGATTGTTGCTCAGCCTGATTCTTGCTCATGAAGAACTCTTCGAGGCTTCCAATTTTATTTTCTTCAATTAGCTCTACATAATCAGGTACTAGGTAAGAACCAGCTTGCGGGAAGATCCCCAGTACAGCTTCAGGAAATAGTTTTAATTCTCCGTTACTATGGAGTTCGTCAAACTCTGGTTGCATATAGTTTTTAAAGAAATCCAATTCATCCCGATAATTGTCCGGATTAAAGTGAATATCGATTGAACTCTTCTGCAACAATTGGTAAAGAGCAGTACGGAAGACAGTACTATCAGCATCAGTTTCTTCAAAAGTCTCTTCTAAAAGAAAATCCTCTACCTGAATTTTGTTATAAAATGAATACGCAAGGAGGAATGATTTATTAAAAGTGATATCCGCATCTTCACGCTGGTGGATTACCCAATTATTATTTTCTAATTTGATTTCAACTGGAATATAAAGCAATGGAGCTCGTACTCTAGTTCCATCCATGAATTTGCCTCTAGCAAATGGCCATCCTATATGCAGATCCTTTGATCCTCGCTCTTCAAAAATTAATTGATCTAACCGCTGAAGGCGTTTGATTTTTTTGCTGGCTTCATTACTTGCCTCCATCCGGGTATTAATCTGCTGGCAGAGTTGTTTGTTTTTGCCTGCAATAAGTGCCTCAATAATAGAGAATGAATTCTCCCCATTGAGTTGACTAAGTGTATGTATGTCTACAAATTGCTCCGAATTTGCTCTTGGCAAATAAATAGAACGACTATTCCCGGAAAGGTTAGTGAGCTTGCGCAGATATGAACTTAAAACATGGTGCTCTTTGCGTGGCATCTATTCGATTGTCAAATACGGACTTACACGATCAAAAATAGTTTGATCGATCAAATCAATCTTCAAAAGGTCGGCAATCTCATTGAAACTTCCATGCTGAAAACGGTAAGCCACTATAGATTTGGCAATTTTTGACCGAATATAGGGATGATTGGATAGGTCCGATTCAGTTGCTTTATTAATATTGAGTTGAGCGGGTACATAGGCGGGAGCCACATAGAATCTAGTTTTTACTCTTTCCACCACTGTCGTATCCAATCCATACACTTCTTTGATCTGATTTTGATCTATAAAACCACCTAATGCAGCTCTGTATTTCACAATTCTGCTGGCCAGAACTGTCCCGACCCCTCTGATTAGTTTTAATTGAGTTGTATCCACCAGATTCAAATCCTGAGTTGTAATGGATGATATCTTCTTGTTATCTGATTCACTGGAATAATTTGCTTCTGATGATTTTTGCTCCTTGGTTTTGATATTAATGAATGGATAAAGCCGTTCAAACAATGCGGAGTCCAGGCCATAAATTTTGCTAAGATCTTCTGGTTTTCTGAAGCTGCCTCCTTTGGAACGGTAGTTAATGATGCGATCAGACAAATAGGATGGCATTCCTAGTGAATCAAAGTCCGCGCTTGTTGCGGTGTTTGGATCAAACACAAACAAGGTGGAGGTATTGTCTTCTATCTCAGGAACTGGATTGAAATCCCATCGTGCCAATAGGCTATCAATTTTTAACTGTTCTGCATCGGTTGAAATTTCTGGATGCTGGAAGAGAGATATGTAAAGCGGATAAGAGAATAGAATCAAAAGCATAGCTGGGAGCAATATCAAGAAGCCATTGGTCTCACTTTGTGAAAAACCGAATATATTTCTGATCCAAAGCCGAAGACGCTGCATAAGAATATCTCCTTCCCTAAAATAGGATATTACTGACTTTAATTGAATTTATTTCAAAAAGAAATCAGGAAAAGAGGACTTTTTTAATTCCCTGAGCGAGCGTCTGCTCTATTTTAGAAAGGTCTCCAATGAATTTTTGACTGATCTCTATTTCAATCCCCAAATACTGATCATTGCTGTAAATTGATCTTAAGTAACTGGTGAATCCATCATCAATGCCCAGATAGGGCTCATTGTGCTTTATAATTATACCTGAATCTATGCTGGTAATTGCCTGCATCAAATTCTGGCAAAATTGGTATTCTGATGGCCGATCTGGGTCATACAATAAGCCTAATTCTACTTTTCTTTCTTTTCCTTGGTAAATGGGAGTGAAGGAATGAATAGAAAGATGCAGGATGGGTTTCTTTAACTGTTCAATTTTGAGCTCAACGCTCTCTCGATATGGATTGTAAAATTCTTTAATCAATACGTCTTTTTCATTGTCACTCAAATGAGATGTGTATCGGGAAAAGAGCTGAGTACTATGAAGCGAACGGTTAACTTCTATGAGTAGTCGTGTGGCTTGGCAATCTACTGGAGCTACCTTTAGTTGATGGCCAAGATACTGTGTAATGTTCCAGGCTCCAGGATCCCATCCTTCGTGAGAGTTGAGAGCATTCTCAGCATTAATAAATAATGCCCTGTACTTTTCAGGTACGATATTTCCTGCATGCTCGCATGTGATAAGTAAATCATAAGGCATGATTCGATGGCTAGGGGATAAACATCTTGTTTTGAGCAAGGCATCCACACAACTTGCGATAGATATTTTTTATAGATTCTTCAGAGGTATCTTGCCCCATAGCCCTTATAATTCTGTCAGATAAGGTTCCCTCATTCAAAATAACAGAAAGTTCAGGTGTCCACTTTTCCAAAGCAGAATTACCAGACTTTACGAGTTTATCCATAACGGTTTTCCAAACATCAATGGCGGTCATGGAGTCTGTCTTTATACCAAATGCAGCAAGAAATTCAGAGTTTGTTACTTCTGTCTTTTGACCTGTCACCATACATCTTTCGAAAAGATTAGCCATGGGATCGGTCTTCATTTTCATCTGCTCATCGAGGCTAATGAATTTTTCACTAACGAAGGCTTTAATAGTTTCGATCACCAAACTGATGATGGCCATATCGGCCGTTGGGCACTCTTGAATATCCATCAATCGGATTTCAATGGAACCCCTATCAAAACGAGGAATGGCACCACGGGAATTTACCCAAATAGGATTAAGTATTTTTTCAGGATCGAAGGGAGCGATGTCTGTTTTTATCTTTTCGTAAATCGTGTTTAGATAATTGCGTTTCGAAAATATGGCTTCTGGAATCACCTTGCCGGTAATAGATGGTATGCGCGCTTGATTGGTCTTGTAATATTTCAATCGGGTATCAATCATGCCTGTGAGCTTGCCATCTAAAATGGGAGATGAGGCACAAAGCGCAGGAAGAATGGGAAGCACTATCCGAATTGCAGCGTGGAGTTTTGCAAACTCTTCGTCATCGTAAAAAGGTAAATTGAGGTGGGTACTTTGAAGGTTCGACCAGCCGTGCCCTTTTGAATTAAAAATCTTATCATAGATCTGATACACCTCATTATTATCATGTGGCCAAAGTTTAGCCTCTTCCAGAGGATTCATAAATGGATGTGCTGCCGTTGGCATAAGCATGGCATTCCATTTGTCAAGGATCGCATTGATTCTTTTAACGTTTTCTGCAAAGCCGTTTTCCAATGCATTAAAATTGGATTCTGGATCGGTAGATTTAATTTCTACCACGTGCATTACCAATTCGTTGGACCAGGTAACTATACCATTTTCAAAATCACTACCATATTCCCCTAACTCATGTTTCAATAGTTCGTCAGTGACAGGTTTTACAGCCAAAGTGTCTTTATCAACTAACATGTACTCCAGTTCTATACCAAAGCCCTGGAAAAGGTGGATGCGGGGTGGGTGCGTCATTTTTCTGCCTTAATGCGATTTAAAAATACTTCCATTATGGTGGTGTATAATTTTTCTTTCAATGCTTTGTCTTCAACTCCGGCATCAATATTAGGATTGTCATTGATCTCAATCACATAAAACTTTCCATTTATTTCTTTCATATCCACACCATAAAGACTCCTACCTATTAAGCTAGTCGCCTTAAGTGCTGTTTTTAAAAGACCAGATGGAGCTTGATCTACAGAGAATGATTCGAAGTTGCCTTCTTTGGAGTCTTCCTTTTTAGCGCTCCAGTTTACAATTTGCCAATGCTCGGAAGCCATGAAGTATTTACATACGTAGATTACCTGACCATCAATAATACCTACCCGCCAATCAAAAGGAGTGGGTAAAAACTCTTGTGCAATCAACAGGTCTGATTTCTCAAACATACTTTTTCTGATCTTTTTATAGTGATCCAGGTCTGTGATTTTATGCACTCCTTTAGAAAAGGCACCATCAGGTTGCTTGAGAATAAAAGGGAATTCCATTTTTTCGGGAAGCTCATCACAATTGTCTTCGGTAATCACGTTGGCTTTTGGGGTAAGAATCTTGTTGGCCGTAAGCAATTCATGGAGATAAACCTTGTTGGTACATTTTAGAATTGAAACTGGATCATCAATAACTACCAAGCCAAGGGAAGCCGCTTTTTTTGCAAAACGAAATGAATGGTGGTTGACATTTGTAGTCTCTCTAATAAAGAGGGCATCATATTGAATGAGTTGGTCGAAGTCATTTTTGGTAATGAACTCAACATTGAAACCTGTTTCCAGTGCAGCCTTATAAAATTTCTTTAGAGCCCTGTCGTCAGATGGGGGGTTATCATCTTCCGGATTGATAAGAATAGCGAGATCATATTTCTTTCTGTCGGGGCGATAGTCTCTTTTTCTTAAAAAGTATTTTTCCAGCGCACTCATGAACAAAGGCTTGTCTTCAGGAGGCATCTCTCCCAAGCTGGGTGGTCGTAAGCTTTGTAGCACCCACTTGGTTTTTTTGGAAAACACAGCCCGCAGGAACGGTGTCTGCACCAGTTGAAACAATTGCTTCCCCAGTTTATTGAAAGGCTCGTTACTGGTAGAGCCAAAGTATACATTGAATTCAATTCGATCTCCTGAAATATTTTTGAAAGTGCTTTGAATTAAATCATCAAAATCCTGAGAATCGTATCGTATAATGGAAGGAAACCGAAAATCTTGAATAGTAGAAACGCCAGGAAGTACTTTGTGTCCCCTAGCTTCAGCCAAAAGTGATACGTAATAACCTTCACTTTGATATTGATAAGACTTGCAAAGATTGAGCACTTTAATGTTGCGTGCATTTTGATACACTTCCGATGTAATATATACGTTGGGGGTGATTACCTCAACATCGGCAATGTTTAGCTTCCAATTCTCCGGTTTTTCGGCTACAATAAGCTTAGCCATAGTTACTTAGGTTCAATGATTAACAAATTGGCATCATAGGTCATAATACCTAGTAATATACTATTAATAAGCCTATCAAACTTCACATTATAGTATTGACTTTTTAGAGGGTTGGGATTCATTGGATCCGCCATATATACAATATCTTTTTTTCCATCAAAACCATTGATCACCACAAAATGCCCTACAGGTTCACCCTTGATGCTGTGGTACTTATTGGTCGCTCCTATTTCCCTCGGTGTACCATATAGATAGGTAGCACTTAAACCTGTTAGTATAGGAACGGATTTTAGTAAATAATCCTTAATGAGGTCTTTGTTAAGCTCTGCGTATTTTACTTTGCCTCCGGCTTCTAAGAATTTTATGTAAGCTTCACACTCAGTCAATAGTTTACGCTTGGTTTTCTTGTGCCTCATTTGCTTTTTCAGCAGTTCAATCATTTTAGCAGACGAGTATTTAAACCACGTTGGGTCGAATACATTGAGATTATAGGTATAAATGTGAGCTTTGTACCCTCTTTGTAATGCATGATCAGCCAACATTACCGCTAGTGTGCCTCCTGTTTTAAACTGCTTCACTTCCTGGATTACCTGTTTTAGAGGAATATCATCTTCATAATGTTGGTAGAGGGCATGCAAACAGGTAGGGCCACAAGTCACTTCATCGGGCTGTGCTTTGATGTCAAAATTGAGGAAAAGTGCCTGGCGGTTGGGCATATTAAAAACTTGATATAGTTTAACTAGGTCGTTCCCATAAGAAACGCAAAATTAGCGTAAAATCTTTCGAAGAATGCGCAAGCTTATTCCATTTATTAATTGGCTTAACCGTGCCGCCATTGCAACATTACTCATTTTGTGTCTTCCTCTTATTGCAGAAGCATGGGGACAAACTGGACACCGGGCTATAGGCCGGGTAGCTGAGGCACATCTTACTTCAAAAGTCAAAAAGAAATTAACTGATTTACTGGAAGGCGAGTCATTGACGATGGCAAGTACATGGATGGATGAAATAAGATCCGATAGGAAGTTTAATTATATGTCCGATTGGCATTGGGTTACCATTCCTGATGGAAAGACTTATGCGGAGACGGCAAAGAACTCTCATGGCGACATTATTGAAGCTATTGAGCGAATAACGAAAGAGTTGAGATCAAGCCAACTGACTCCGCTGGAAGAGAAAGAACGGATAAAGATTCTGCTTCATTTGGTAGGAGATATTCACCAGCCCCTTCACGTGGGTACCGGAGATGATAGAGGTGGAAATGATACTAAAGTAAAATGGTTTGGCAATACATCGAATTTGCATCGGGTGTGGGACAGTGAAATGATCGATGACACCAAGCTCAGCTATACTGAATTGGCATTGTCGTTAGGTAAAACTTCAAAGAATAAAGTAAAGAAACTTCAAAATACTTCAGTCTATGATTGGGCTAAGGAGTCAATGGATTTGAGAAAGCAAGTATATGCGATAGGTGATGCAAACCTATCCTATGAGTATTCTTATAAAAATGGGGATGCTGTTAACAAAAGGTTGTTGGAGGCAGGTGTAAGGCTGGCAGGATTGTTAAATCAGATTTACGGTTAATTTTTTTGAGGAGTGAATAAAAGAACCGTCATTGTGACTCTTCTTAATTTAGAAGGCGCAATGACGGTTTGCCAATGTTATTATCTTAACCTTTTACTACTTGAGCATTGAGGTGAATCTTTACCTCATCACTTACTACTATGCCACCTGCTTCAGTCACTGCACTCCAGTTTAACCCAAAGTCTTTGCGGTTGATTTTACCATTGATTTCAAATCCACTTTTGGTATTGCCGTAAGGATCCTTCATTGTCCCTCCGTACTCCACATCCATCTCTACTTTTTTGGTGTTACCACGAATGGTAAGGTCACCGATAAGTTTGTAGTCGTTGCCCGATACTTTTTTTAGCTCACCGGAAAAGTCCATGGTAGGATGCTCTTCCGCGGCAAAGAAATCAGCTGATTTTAAATGCTTATCACGGTCAGCTTGATTGGTGTCTATACTGTTGATGTCAAGGCTGAAAGTGGTAGATGCACCATCAAAGTCTTCTTCATCACTTTCAATGATACCGCTGAATTTTTTAAAAAATCCGGTGACCGTTGAAATTACCAGATGCTTTACTTTAAATTGAACTTCAGTGTGTGTTGGGTCAATTGCCCATGTAGTTTTTGTTGCTGTTTCCATTATTATAAATTTTTCGTTTTGTCTTTGTTGACAATACAAAGGTAGGGAGGAGGTAAAGCAGGATTGCTTGAACCAGTTTAATGAATACAAGGGATTGACTTAACCTAGATTAAGTTCTATTTCTCCATCAGCTTTCTGCGCACCTTGCTGAGGAATTCTGGGGTAATACCCAGGTAAGAGGCAATATGCTTTTGAGGTACAAATTGCTCCAGGGTAGGATATTTTTCAAGGAAGTATTGATAACGCCCTTCTGCTGACAATGAAAGATTGCGGATGATACGCTGTTGATGGGTGATGAGCGAGTTTTGAAAGATAAGGCGGAAGTACTTTTCAAATTTTGGATATCGCTCTAGCAATTCATCCATCTGAACTTTTGGAATTAATAGTACGCTGCTGTCAGTAAGTGCTTTGGTTGAATAGATAGAAGGAGCTCCATTGGTAAAACTGTTTAGATCGCCTGTCCACCAACCCGCGGTGGCAAATTGGAGGACATGATCATTAGCTTCACTATCCGTATAGTAGGTCATCAGACAGCCCTCATTTACATTAATGAAATAACGAGTTACCTCATTCGTGTTTTCAATAAATTCATTTTGCTTCATCTTCATGGGAAGCAGAATAGATTTTAGGTATTTCTCTTCTTCTGCATCCAGAATGATGTGCTTCGAGATTGATTTAAATAACTGAAAAGTATCCATAGGGTTCAATCATTTTAAAAATAATGATTGCTCCCATAGGACACAGTAGAAGGGGAATTAGTTCAGCTAGGCAGCAAAATGCAACTGCCTGCTTAAGCGTGTGCGAATTTTCTCATCCAGTTCAAGAAAGAAGTATTCATTATCCAGCTTTATCTCATCCTTGCGCTTAAGCATTTTTAAAATGGGTGCATAGAAATCAATATCTACATCGTGTTGCTTCAATTCTAATAAGCCCTCCCCGATATGGATTAATTCCTGTCGGTTGGAAACCGAACCAAACTTATACTCTATATAAGTAGGTAGGTCTGACAAAACGCGATCGACCAGCGCATCTCTGTGTAAATTGAAGAGTGATCTGATCTGAAAAAATTGGATGTTGGGATCCTGTGCCCTCACCACTCTGGCTCCCAAAAAACTGGATCTTATGATCTTCATAACCTGTTCGTTTAAAAGTGTATATAAAGATAATACTAAAAAATATAGTAACACTAATAAATGCTAAAATAATTAGTAATTATTTGAGAATTGGGGCGATGAAATCAAGTAGAATCGCTTTGGGCATTGTATAGAGGGTGTTTTTTGTGCTAATTTGACCCAATAAACTTTACGGATATGTCAAAAGCACAAGACGCTAAAAAAGAGGGTAAGAAAGAAGCCACTAAAACCCTGAAAGAAAAGAGGGCTGAGAAGAAAGCTAAAAAGGAAGCTAAGAAAAGAGGAGGCTAATTATTTTTATATAAAAGGAGTTCGAAGAACTCCTTTTATCATTTTAGAATATCCAAGCCTTGCGCTTAGTCGCTAAGGAATGACTCCAGCTTCAGTTCATTCCAAATAATCTCCTTTTCCTATCAACTAATTCGCTTTCAACCTCAAACTATTGGCAATCACTGAGACCGAACTTAAACTCATAGCCGCTGCTGCAATCATTGGACTAAGTAAGATGCCAAAGAAGGGAAAGAGTAATCCGGCAGCAATAGGTATTCCTGCCGTGTTATAGATCAAGGCAAAGAATAGATTTTGTTTGATGTTACCCATTACTTTTTTACTCAGGTTGAATGCTTTAAGGATACCCTTCAAATCTCCCTTTACCAAGGTTACGCCTGCACTTTCAATAGCTACATCAGTACCGGTACCCATTGCAATACCTACATCGCTTTGAGCAAGGGCAGGAGAGTCGTTAATACCATCACCAGCCATAGCTACTTTTTTGCCTTCTGCTTGTAAGCGTTTTACTTCCTCTAGTTTATTCTCTGGTAACATTCCTGCTTTAAAATGTTCCATGCCCAACTCTTTGGCAACGGCTTCTGCGGTATTTGCATTGTCGCCCGTAAGCATGATCACTTCGATGCCATTCTCTTGCAGCTCCCTTATTGCTTCTTTACTATTTTTTTTGATCGCATCCCCAATAGCAATGAATCCAACTATTTCAGCATCAATAGCTAGGAAAGAAACGGTTTTACCTTTCTTTTGAAACTCCTCGGCCTTATGCAGTACTTCATCAGTTAATGATGCATTTACTTGCTTCATCATTTTTTCATTTCCCAGGGCTACTTTTTTACCATTAACTTTACCGGACACACCTTTTCCAGTAGTGGAGTTGAAGTTTTCCGCTTTTAGAAAATCTATCCCTTGTTCTTTTCCAAACCTGACGGTAGCCTCAGCCAGTGGGTGTTCACTGAGCTGATTCAGTGAAGCGATATATTGAAGTATTTCCTTGTCGGAGAATTTTTCAGAAATGGAAATGGCTTTCTCTACTGAAGGTCTACCTTCTGTAAGTGTACCAGTTTTATCTACAATTAATACATCTATTTTATTTAGCGTTTCCAATGCCTCAGCATTTTTTATTAATACACCCATACCTGCTCCCTTACCCACACCCACCATTACAGACATGGGTGTAGCAAGTCCGAGGGCACATGGACATGCAATGATTAAAACAGCTATTGCATTGACAAAAGCATATACATATTTTGGCTCAGGGCCGAAGAAGACCCAAATAGCAAAAGTAATAACAGCGACCACAACCACTATTGGCACGAAATAACTTGAAATTTGATCGGCCAATTTTTGAATAGGCGCGCGACTTCTACTCGCTTTGTTCACCATTTCAATGATTTGGGAGAGCAGCGTATCGGCACCTACTTTTTGTGCTCGCATGATAAATGATTGGTTTCCATTAATGGTACCTGAGCTCACTTTATCTCCTGTGGATTTGCTCACTGGGATAGGTTCCCCGGTAATCATCGATTCATCCACGTTGCTATCACCTTCTTCAACAACGCCATCCACCGGGATTTTATCACCTGGTTTCACACGCAACAGATCACCTAACTGAATGTCATCAATTGATACTTCCTCTTCCTGGCCATCTTTTATCCTTACGGCATTATTGGGCGCCAGTTTTAATAATTCTTTTACTGCAGAGTTCGTTTTGCTATGAGCACGTGCCTCTAATAGTTGGCCTAGAAGTACGAGAGTTAGAATAACAGTGGCCGCTTCAAAGTACACATGCACTGTGCCGGACATCGTTTTGAATTGATCAGGAAAAATATCAGGAAAGAACATTCCGAATAGACTAAACAGCCAGGCTGCGCCAGCTCCAATTCCAATTAAGGTGAACATGTTGAGATTCCAGGTCACAATGGATTTATAGGCACGTTCGAAGAACATCCAGGTGGCATAAAACACCACGGGAATGGATAAACCAAATTGTACCCAATTCCAGTATTTTAAATCTAATACTTGAAATAAAGGATTGTTGGGAATCATCTCTGACATAGCAATCAGAAATATGGGCAATGTAAACCCTGTAGCAATCCAGAATTTTTTGAGTAATCCCTTGTAGGTTTTACTCTCGGCCGACTCATCGGCTTTCAGGGGCACTAAATCCATCCCACATATAGGACAACTCCCTGGCTCGTCCTTAATTATTTCAGGATGCATAGGGCAGGTATATTGCATATTGCTTTTACTACTCAAATTGGCCTCCTCTACCAAATCCATCCCACAGACTGGACAATCTCCTGATTGGTCATAGGTTTTTTCACCCTCACAATGCATGGGACAGTAATAAGTGCCTGTACCTTTTCCTTTAGGCTTTTGATGTTTTTCCTTTTGGTGATGATCATGATTCGAGTGATCACCTTGCATTGAAATGCTATAACGACCGCCATCGTCTGCCATTGCTTTTTGCAATTTTTCTAAAGGCACATGGTTTTGCATCTTCAGTACAGCTTCACCTTTTTGCAAATCCACTGCTACCTCTTCAATTCCCTCAACATGGCTAAGTGTTTTTTCAACATGGCTCCGGCAACCATTGCAGGTCATTCCGGATATTTGATAAGTGTGTTCCATCATTGGTGATGTTATTTATGAATAGCCAATATTTTCTTCTTTTGAATCCAAACTAAAAACAACTTACAATTTAAGGCTTGCTACCTTCACTTTCTTTTCCGTATCATCTGTCCATGCAAAAACTAATTCATCGCCAGATTTGGTCATTTGTGGAAAGCCGCTTGATCGTGACTCTGAGGAGGAAGCGATCACAACTGGTGAACCTTTGGTGCCATCACGATTTACTTTCACTGCTTTGATGTCGGTACCTTCCATCCAACTCACCATGGCATTGTCCTTATCCAACATTACGATGTCTACGCGTCCGATGGCTTTACCTTCGTCAATGCGTATGGGCTTTTCAAAATTGGCGCCCCCATCAGTCGAGAAAATAACGTTTACCTGAGCCACCTCTTTGCTGATAGTAAACCAGGCGATGGCCAACGTATTTCCGATAGCTTCTACGCGTGGACCATTAACAGGACAACCGGCAATTTTCCAATTGTCAGGAAAAATTGTTTTTGGAGCAGTCCACTCCCCATTTACTAACCTTACGATAGACATATCTCTGATTTCCTCGTCTGATCGATCTCTGTAAACTACAACAGGACCGTTATCAGTAATAGTAGCTCCTGTCTGGCAACAGTCACAGGTTTTGTTGTCCAGTTCCCACTCATTGATTTTGTTTCCTGTGTAATCTATAATAGCACCACGCAAGCTCATGGCGCCATGATGACCCCCATGACTATCTGACTCCATATTTTCCATTCCTTCCATTACCGTATTGCGCCCGTCCAACCACGAAACAAATAAATTTTCGTAGTAAGGTACCATGCTTACAAAGCCATGCTCAGCTTGTTTACCATCATCATGAATTACAAATGAATTGCTCCAATCCTTTCCACTATCGTTGGATGTAAACATCTTTACATCATAGGAAAAAGTGCCAGGCCCACTTTTACTCAATACATGTGAAATAATGTTTTGCTCACCATCCGATGCGATCATCGGATAGTCAGCCCAGTTCACAAACCAATTATTACTCTGTGCAATTATGGAAGGTTCCGACCAAACACCAGTATTCATTGTTGCATATTTAAACTGATGAACCGAGTCCTTTTTCTCCACCCATGATAAGTAGGTGGTTCCGTTTTTGTCGGTGAATAAAAAGGGTTCAGCACTTTGCATGCCTGCTGGTGATTCCTGTGGGTTTAACGTCAATGCTGAATCGGCCTTTTCATTGGAACAAGAAAAGAGAAAAAGTGAGCATACAGTGAGAATAATAATTCGATTCATGGTAGTTGATTTAATTGGTAATTAAGGCAAGGTTCTCTTCAGTGCTCCAGTCTCTAAAACCAGCTTCTGAGAAAATCAGTTCTCCCTTCGAGTTAAAAATATAGGTAGTTGGAAGCGCCATGATGTTTAATGCTTCCATATTTTGAATTTGAACGTAGTTGAAATCAAAATTCCTTTTCTCTTTAAAGCCTTCAATCAAATCCACAGATTCGTTGGAAGGGAAAAGAAACACCACATCCTTTAATTGTTCTTGTGCTTTGGCAATCGTAGGCATCTCTTGTATACAGGGTTTGCACCAGGTTGCCCAGAAATTGATAAAGATAGTTTTGCCCTGATATTCATCCATATCTATGGGTGTTCCATCCAAAGCTTGCAATTCAATCTTATCTAGCTCGGATTGACTTCCAGTACAATTAAATAGTGGAATACAAAAGATGACCACCAGTGAAAATTGTTTTAATACTTTTCTCATTGATTAATGTTGTTCGTGGTTCATATCAGTTTCGTCTTCAAGTTTCTCAAGTGCCATTCCACACTTTGAACAAGTGTCTCCTTCTTTACCAGTTACCTCTGGATGCATAGGACAAGCATAAGCAACCTCTGCCGCCTCTTCTGTTTTCTGGCCACCGCAAGAAGTTAAAGAAAATGAAAAGGTAGTTGCTAATGCAAATGCCAAAAGAATTGAGAATAATGAATTTTTCATGGTTGTTAAATTAAGTTTATGGTTAATTGATTTATTTAAGTTCCGATTTGGTTTCTCCACAACGCATCATCTTGTCTCCATAATAAGGATTCTGAATCTGGTTGTTTTTACTGATCCAGTAAGCCCCTTGGTTATTAAAAGCCATTGGGCAAAATTGATAATAAGCTTCCAATCCAGAGATATTGAATTGTTGTATTGCTAGATAGTATTTATCAGTAAAATCAGAAAAGGATTTGCGCTGCATTTCCACATCGGATGATGTGCTCATAGTGGTAACGGAGGAATTGAGTGCCTCCAATAACTCCATCCACGCATTGTGGGCATCTCCTTTTACCAGTTTCATATCCACTTTACCAAGTGCAGTCTTAACTTCTTTGGCTGCATTGGCAGCTTCACTCGAATTGGTTTTCACAAATGCGTCTTTTAATGTCAGATAGGGGTTGAGCATAGCGCTAATTTGACTTTTGAATTTATCATTGACTTCAAAAGTAGATCCCATTTGATGCATGCTATGGTCTTCACTCGATTGTGAAGTTGGGTTTGGATGCATCATACTTGGTTTACCAGCTAGTTGTGCAGCTGCATCAATGGTGAATGTTCCGTTGGTCACCACTTCCTGACCGGCAGTGAGCCCATCTTTAATGATATACGAATCACCTAATGCAGGACCAAGTGTTACTTCAGCCATTCTGAAACTTACGCCTTCATCACTTGTCTTTTTTAAGTACACTACTGAGCGTTGTCCAGTCCACATTACTGCGGACTTAGGTAGAGTAATTTCTTTCCCACCTTTCATATCATTCCTTACAATTGCAGAGGCAAACATTTCTGGTTTCAATCGCAAACCTGGATTAGGCATTTCTACCCGTGCCGTGGCTACTCGAGTAGCCGGGTTAAGAATAGGATCAATGAATGAAATCTTTTTGCTGAATTTTTCGCCTGGCAAAGATTGAATGGTGAACTCAATGTCGCTGCCCTTTTTAATCCACTGCATGTCACTTTCATAAACATCAAAGAGCACCCATACATGAGAGAGATCCACCACTTCATAAATGGCTTGCCCTTGCATTACGTGATCACCAACATTAATATTTTTGCTGATCACCACTCCTGAGAAGTTAGCATGCATTGGAAATTCTGTTATTACTTTCCCTTCCTTAAGTATCTGCTCTATTTGGTTATCCATCAATTTCCAGTTTTTTAACTTGACTTTGGCAGCTTCAAACAATTCCGGCTGAACATCTTTGATTTTGTTGGCTTCCAAAAGTTCTTGTTGAGCTGTTACCAATTCAGGTGAATATATTTTTCCAATGGTTTGCCCTTTTTGAATGTAATCACCTGTGAAGTTGATGAACAATTCTTCCACCCTTCCTGGTAAATGAGAGGTTTGGGAAGTGACCAATCGCTCATCGGCTTGCACCTTTCCACTGAGCCTTACTTCCTTTACGGAATTGCCTAACCCTACTACTGTGGTTTGCACGTTAGCCAGCTTCATAGCAGCCTCGCTCATCTTTACTTCCATTGGATCGCTACCTTCATCTTCATTTCCAAGTGGAATCAAATCCATTCCGCAAATCGGACAGTCTCCTGGTTCACTTTGGCGAATGGAGGGGTGCATGCTGCAGGTCCAGATTTCTGCTATACTTGAGTGCTCATGCTCCTCTGATGTTGCGGTGGACGGATTGGAGGGTGAGCTGATGAACCACCCAATAGTAACGCCAATAATCAATGTGATCATGACGAGTACGTATTTGTCTTGAAATATATTTTTCATGATTACTTATTTTCTTGCTGTAATTGTGTCTTAGTTAATGCCGTCATCGGGAAGCGCCAGCTGGCGGAGTGGCGATCTCCCATTCGGTGCTCTGAATTGGGGATTGCTTCGGTCGTTCCTCCCTCGCAATGACGGTTTATTGAAAGTGTTGCCACTTCATTTCGGCCCCGCGTCATTCTGAGTGCAAGCGAAGAATCTTTTCTAAACTCACTGCTGGCACAAAACACTTGAACGTCATTGCGAAGGAGCGAAGGGACTGCGGCAATCTCCTTTTTAATGCTCGAAATTCGGGATTCCTCGCTTACGCTCTGAATGACGAGAAGTGTTTTGTCCAAATCCTTAGTTGATGCAATCATCATATTATCGTGCTGTTAAGAATTCAAGTTTCGCCATAGACACAGCAAAATCCTTCTTAGCTGTAATTTCTAAAAGTTCATACTTCAACAACATCTGCTGCATGGAAAGAATTTCTTCGAATTCTGATTCACTGTTTCCATACGAAGTCAGCAACAGACTTATAATTTGTTGAGTCTGCTCCACTTGCTTTTGATAAAGGGCCAATTGCCGTCTGTTCTGTTCCAACTCAAAACTGGCCATTTCATATTGCGCGATAAGATCATTCTCTACTTGTTGCTGCATGGCAGTGAATGACGTCTGCATATACTGTGTTTCTTTCACAGCGGCTTTGTACTTCTTTCTGTAAATGGGAAGAGATACAGAGAACATGGCCATTTACGCATCCTTACCATTATCTGAAAAAGTCATCTCAGGGCGCTTTTGTGTTACAATGTATTCAACACCCAATCCCAACTTTGGCATTCCTTGCTTCAGAGCTACCCGTTCCTGCGCTTGTGAAGCCAGCACTTTTTTACGCAACTGCTCTAATTGCGGATTGTTCACCAAGCTATCTCTATTCATGGTGGGTGTTGTAATGTCAGGAGTTTTATCGATTACTACCTCCTCATCCCAATTGCGATTAAGAATTTTATTAAAAGCAATCAACAAAGCTTTCTTTTTTTCCTTAAGGATATCTATGTCAGTATTGATTTCATTGGACATGATGTCAACACGTAGCGCATCACTTAACTTTCCATTTCCGTTTTGAAATTTTGAAATGGCCAATGTCTTGTAGGTAGTTAGAATTTTCAAATTCTCTTCATTGATCTGAATCGATTCGTCCAGTTCATACAAGGGATAGTAAACCATTTTCACTTTTAAGGCGAGTTCATTTTGATCGCTTTTAAAAACTTCAAACACAGCTTCAGCATTTAAGGCAGCTGCATCTCTTTGTTCTTTCAGCGTGCCAAACCAAGGAAACATTTGTTCCAGAGAGAATCGCGCCATCTGTTGACCTGTTCTGGTTTCCACCATTTGCCCAAAGGCAGACACGCGTAAATTCGGATCGGGCAATGAACCCATCTGAGGAATTTTTTGCATGGCAGCTTCAAACTCTGCGTAGCGTGCCTTCAACCCAGGATTGTTTTGCACAGCAAACTCCACGTATTCGTCCAATGAGGATTGCGCTAGTCCACAAGTGATGGAGACAATAAATAATAAGGTGTATGTGATATACCGGTACATAATAGTATGATTAGGTATGAATGATATTTTTATAAATCCTTTCATTTCAATTTTATAGCGGTCTCTCTCCAAAAGGCTTGTAATACCGGTACGACAAACATGGTCATGATCTGAATGGTCATCCCTCCAAAAGTGGGGATCGCCATAGGCACCATCACATCAGCTCCTTTACCTGTTGAGGATAGCACAGGAAGCAAAGCAATAATGGCTACTGCTGCTGTCATCATGGCGGGACGTACACGTTTCTTTCCTGCTATTAACACGGCCTCTCTTACAGCAGCAACAGTGTTGGGTTTCTTCTCCTCAAATACCTGATGAATGTAAGTTCCCATGATTACGCCATCGTCTGTGGCAATACCAAACAGCGCGATGAACCCCACCCAAACAGCAACACTTAAGTTGATGGTATGCATTTGAAAAAGATCGCGCATGTTCATTCCCGCAACAGAGAAATCCATGAACCAACCCTGCCCATACAACCAGAGCATAATAAATCCTCCGGCAAAAGCTACAAACACTCCTGAGAAGTGAATGGAGGAGGCAATCACCGTTTTGAATTGGAAATACAACAAGAGGAAAATGATGATTAAGCTGATCGGGATAACGATAGATAATCTTTTCATTGCACGTACTTGATTTTCATAACTACCTGAAAACTTGTAGCTGATTCCTGCAGGCACAATCAATTCTCCTGTATCAATGCGTGCTTGAATGGCATCCTGTGCATCGTTCACCACCTCTACTTCAGCAAACCCATCTTTCTTATCCAGCAAAACATAGCCTACTAAAAAAGTGTCTTCGCTTTTGATCATCTGAGGGCCACGCATGTATTCGAAGGTCACCAGCTGAGATAGAGGTATCTGTGCACCAGTAGGAGTTGGGATTAGAATTTTGCCTAACGATTCCGGATCGTCTCGCAGTTCACGCGGGTAGCGCACCCGAATGGGAAAACGCTCTCTGCCCTCTACGGTGGAAGTTATTTTCATTCCGCCAATAGCGGTCTCAATAGTTTGTTGTACGTCTTCCACATTGAGTCCGTACCTCCCGATTTCATCACGATTGATATTGAGGTGCAGATAGGGCTTGCCAACAATACGATCGGCAAATACTGCTTCTGATTTTACTGAAGGAACCTGCTTAAGAATTCCTTCCAATTCCAAACCGAAAGCTTCAATGGTAGGAAGGTCGGGGCCATATACTTTTATTCCCATAGGTGCCCGCATACCGGTCTGCAACATCACCAATCTTGTTTCGATGGGTTGCAGTTTGGGGGCAGAAGTAACACCTGGAAATTTGGTGACCTTAATAATCTCTTTCCAAATGTCATCGGGAGAGGTGATGTGTGGTCTCCAATTTCTATAGTACTGACCGCTGACATCGGGAATCAATCCTGAGATAGGTACGCGCTTGTTCAGCGCTTCTTCGTTGGAGAGTTTTTCGCCTGACGCCAAAACAAACTTGTCGTTATTATCCGTTTTAAACCTTAGTCGGTGCCCGTCTACATCTACAGCATATTCCGGTTTGTAGTTGATGATGTTTTCATACATCGAAATAGGAGCAGGATCGAGTGCTGATTCAGCACGCCCCATTTTACCTACAATCATTTCTACTTCCGGTATGCTGCTCACCGCCATATCGATTTGGCCTACCACTCTCCGGCTTTGTTCCATACCCGCATGTGGCATAGAAGTAGGCATCAGCAGGTAACTCCCTTCATTGAGTGAAGGCATAAACTCTGAACCGATACCGGGAAAGGTATGGGACAGCGATTGCCATACTTTCGTTTTGCGAATTCCATCTCCGGCAAAACCAAAAGTAGAATCAAAACCTATCCAGATCACAACTCCTGATAAAATGGTGAAGACAGGCACGAGCATGAACTTGCCTTTGTTCACCAAACACCATTTCAGGATGGGCTCATAAAAATGTACTACGGACATCAACGCGCCCAGTATGGTTCCGATCAGAACAACTACAAAAATGTAATTCACAAAAACAGAATTTTGTACCCCCAATGGCATCCATTCTTCTGCTAAAAAAAACGAGGCAATGAAAAGGGAAAGCGCGAGGTTGATGTAGTCAGGGTAGTTCTTAAATTTCTCCGCCCATTTACTTTCCAGCAGGTTGTTGATGCCCACAAGGCAAAGCACCAATGGCAGCAGCATACCAAAATAAACGGACAACAGAATTCCGGCTATTACAAAGGCAATGTTCCAGATCCTCCGGACTTTTTTCTTGTCATAATTAATACCAAAGATGAAATAGGCGAGGGTTGGCAATACCACCAGACCCAATATAAAAGAGCCCATGAGGGCGTATGTTTTTGTAAATGCCAACGGACGAAATAGTTTCCCCTCGGCCGACTCCATGGCAAACACTGGTACAAAACTTACTACCGTAGTAGCCAGCGCAGTGGTGATGGCAGAAGCCACTTCTGATGTAGCATCATAAATTACTTTCAACAACTTTTTACCTGTTGCACCGCGGTTCTCTGGTATCTCCAGGTGGCGGATGATATTTTCTACAAACACAATTCCCACATCCACCATTACTCCGATGGCGATGGCAATACCCGAGAGGGCTACCACGTTGGCATCCACACCGGTATAGCGCATGAGAATAAAAGTCATAAGCACACCCACGGGAAGCAAACTGGAAATGATGATGGAAGCCCGCAGGTTGAATAATAAAATCAACACCACGATGATACTGATCAGCACTTCGTGCGACAGGGCAGTCTCCAGTGTGCCAATAGTTTCATGGATCAATTGCGTGCGATCGTAAAAAGGCACGATAGTAAGTTGACTCACTACACCATTGTCCAATGTTTTCTTGGGCAGGCCGGGAGCAATCTCTTTGATTTTGTCTTTTACATTATTAATTACGTGCAGCGGATTGGATCCGTAGCGTGCCACCACTACACCACCTACAACTTCTGCCCCTCCTTTGTCCAACATGCCTCTGCGCGTAGCAGGCCCTAGCGACACCACTGCAATATCTTTGATGCGAACAGGCACATTGTTCTGCACAGCCACTACTGCTTTCTCTATGTCCTCTACATTTTTTACATAACCAAGTCCACGCACTAAATATTCCGCCTGGTTGATCTCGATAGTTTTGGCACCCACATCCCGGTTGGATTTTTGTACTGCCTCCATCACTTTAAAAAGGGGAATGTTGTAGGCCTTTAAAGCGTCAGGGTTTACATCTACCTGATACTCCTGCACAAACCCACCAACTGACGCCACTTCCGACACGCCTTCTGTGGCGTTCAGTCCATACTTGATGTAGAAATCTTGTACAGTGCGAATTTCATGGAGGTCCCATCCACCAGTAGGGTTCCCCTCTGTGTCTCGTCCTTCTACTGTGTACCAATACACCTGACCCAGCGCTGTAGCATCGGGGCCGAGTGAAGGTTGTACACCATCAGGCAATAGGCCGGAAGGGAGGGAGTTCAGTTTTTCCAATATCCGCGAGCGCGACCAGTAGAACTCAATGGACTCATCGAAGATGATGTTGATCATAGAGAATCCGAAAATGGAAGAGCTGCGTATGGACTTTACTCCGGGTATCCCTAATATATAGGTAGTGAGCGGATAGGAGATTTGGTCTTCGATGTCCTGTGGGGAGCGACCGGGCCAATCCGTGAAAACGATTTGTTGGTTTTCACCAATATCCGGAATGGCATCTACCGGCACCGGATCCGAGGGCAACGCACCCACCTGCCATCCAAAAGGAGAGGTAACGATACCCCACGCAATGATGGTGATGAGAATGAGAACAGTGACCAGACGGTTCTCTAAAAAGTATTTTATAATGGTGTTGAGCATAAGATCGATTCATTGAAAAAGTTAAGCATAGGCTTAAGGATCACTTTCTAATTATAGATAGTGACCGGACTCATTCAGGAATGGATCAGATTAAGAAAGATTGAAGAAGAACGGGAACGTCCTGATCAATCAAAGGGGGTAGGTATAAGGTGTGGGATGCAACGAGAGTGGCCTCTTGCAGGTCAATGGTTTCGATCAGCTTGGGGAGTTCTGCCACCCACAGGCTTTGGTACTCAACGGCAACAGGTTTTACGATTTTCACCAGGTGCTCATTGCCCTCAATTACGGTTTGCTCGCTTTTGCAGCAACCCTCCATCATAGAAAGGTTTTCGCCACTTTGGGCAAACAGCTCCATACCACAAGGGGCGGCATCGTGGAGGATGGCCACACTTTGTACCCGGCCCATGCAAATGTGCTTATCGATGGTAAAACTGATCGATGACAGCAGCACCAGAAGGGCCAAAAGGCTTGAAAATATGGTTTTTAGGGCTTTCACTAATAATTCAGTATGCTAAGATACGGATTTTTGGATAAAATGGTTGTTACATGATTCTGGGGAAAAGTTATAGGATTTTGGTTTTTGGCCTGATTAGTCCTTTCACTAATGTGAAATACTAATGAAAACCTTACATGAAGATTGGGAAAAAAGATGGGATGGTCTAAATTGAGTAGATGGAAATTAATGAGGAGGCAATTTAAACCCAAAGAATATGGTAGGGAATAAAATATTTCAAATTATGAGATTTGTTACCGTTCTAATCCCACTGTTATTTTTACAAGCTTGTGCGGATTCAGGAGCTAATTGCCCTACAACATCACAATGCGGATGTTCAGGAAAAAACAAATCTGATTGTGCAAGTGAATGCTGCAAATGGGTAGTAGGTACTGGGTGTGTTTGCAAGTAACTATATGGAGCCTAACTCCACTGGCTTAAGTCTATGGCAAGAGGAGAGCATGTGGGTGACTTAAGCCCTAAGCCTTCGTTGGTGTTCTTCACCAACGAACAAGGTGAACTTGGATATTTGATAATCTAAATATTTCTAACTTAAGGGAATGGCAGGCAGACTCTGCAGTAAATAGCCAAATGAATTAGTGGATCATGAAAAACACAAACATATTTCTGGCCCTCAATTACTTTGTAACCTATGGTGGGCTTAGCACGCTATATAATAGTTACTTAAAGCTGGACCGTCCTCCTCTGAGTCACTATTTCCTGATCGGTTTGGTAAGTGTATTCCTTACGTTTGTCATTCATTATTTTACTAAAGGACAGTCATCCGAGGCAAAAGTGTTTGTGATAATTGCAGTGGCTATCGTTCTTATAGGGTCGAGTTTCTTATTGGCCTAAACCTTCGTTGGTGTTCTTCACCAACGAACATGGTGAAATTGGCTATTTGATAATCTAAAATATTTCTAACTTAATGGTAATGAGTGATTGCTACTTGTCATTCATCATTCATGTTGGTGAAGAACACCAACATGGGCTTGGGGAGTTGGGTTAACGCTATGATTTAGATATATACGAAGTCCTTGGCAGTGGGACTTCAGCGTATGGCTGTGCGGGTAGAAAAGTTGCCACCGCATTCTCCGCGTCTGGCACCGCATCTTCTGCGTATGATTGCGCATGAAGAAAAGTTGTCACCGCATCTCCAAAACCTGCCACCGAAACTTCAGCGTATGGTTGTGTAGGTAGAAAAGTTGTCACCGCATCTTCAGCGCCTGGCACCGCATCTTCTGCGCATGTTTATGCAGGATGAGGAATTGCCACCGCATCCCCCGCGTATGGTCGCGCGGGTAGAAATGTTGTCACCGTATCTCCAAAACCTGACACCAAAACTTCTGCGTATGGTTGGGCTCCGTGTAATTCAAACTCCGGGCTTGGTAGGCACAGGAATGTTCTTGTCTATGGTGCCGTCTGCGTTGCGTTCCTGACCATAATTCAGTTGTAAAGCCTCGGCCAACTCATGCACCCAGTGAAGGGCGCTTTCGCGATCGGGAAATGAATCCACAGTGATCAGGCCTCTTCCGTTGAGAATGACGTTATAGGAAGTCGAGTCTCTGCTATTGAGACTTTCTCTGTTTCCTTTGCTCACCATTCTTCGGATGTAGATTTCTTCGAAATCCCGTTTAAGAAACATTTCTGTGCTTACCAGAAAATAGAAACCCCTTACAGATTTAATAGTTCCTGTTGCCATATTAATGGTTACTTCACGTTTTACGCCAAAAATAAGAACACCTACAATGAAAGTAAGCCAAGCAAAATAAATCGGAAATCCTTGAAAAATAAAGAGATGAACTAGAATCAGCACGGATCCAATAGCAGTAAAGAAACTGCCTCCCACTTTGCGACCTGTTTCATTTCGGTCAACCGGAAACTTGTATGTTTTATGCATGTTTCATGGGATAGGGACTTGGTTTAGTAGAGGGCTCATTCAATTTAAGTCCATTCCATCAAAACAACTTACCTTTGTGTCCAACATTTCACCTATTTAACCCACTACTATTCTATGGATAAGAAATCAGCACCAAGTGGGAGGGAGAAAGATTTTAAAAGACCTCCTAAAAAATACGCGCCCAAAGGTCTCAAGATACTTTATGAGGATATGGATATCCTGGTGGTGGATAAAATCAATGGGCTGCTTACGATCAGCGCTGCCGGAGAAAAAGAAAACACTGCTCATTATATTTTGAATGACTATGTTCAAAAGGGCAACCCCAAATCGCACAAAAGGGTATACATCGTTCATCGGCTGGATCAGGATACTTCAGGTGTTTTGGTTTTTGCCAAAAGCGAAAAGGCCAAACAATATTTGCAGACGGAGTGGGCCAACTTTACTAAAACGTATACGGCAGTAGTTCATGGGAAATTAGAAGAGAGAGAAGGCATCCTTTCTTCTTACCTGTTGGAAAGCACTGCCTACAAAGTATTCTCCACTGAAGACACCACGAAAGGTAAACTGGCAGAAACAGGATATAAGGTGATTAAGGAAACAGGAAACTTCAGTTTGTTGGAAATACAATTGTACACAGGCAGGAAACATCAGATTCGGGTTCACTTTGCAGAACTGGGGCATCCTGTAGGCGGGGACAAGTTGTATGGTGCTGGCAAAAAGGGAATCAAACGACTGGCGTTACATGCCACCACACTTACGATTTCACATCCTTACTCGAAAAAAGAAATGACATTTGAAGCTCCTATCCCCAGCTACTTTAGGGTGATCATGAAGGGGTAAGTTTTTTTCTTCTTTAGAAACTCATCCTTATGAAAATAGATAACTCATTGTATTTAGTTGATTCATTTACTTCGGAACCCTTTAAAGGCAACCCTGCTGGCGTGTGTTTGATGGAAGAAATGAGGGAAGCATCCGAGATGCTTTCGATAGCTGCAGAATTGGGATTTTCAGAGACAGCCTTTGTTTTGAAAGCAGATGCAAAGGGAATCTATCGGATCAGGTACTTCTCTCCAAAAATGGAGATACCGCTTTGTGGGCACGCCACCCTGGCAGCAGCAAAAGTATTGTTTAGTGAATCTCAGTCGCTGGACAAGGTGCAATTTCAGACCATAAAGAACACCTTACTAGTGGTGGAAAAAGACGGTGAGAAAATCGTTATGAGGTTTCCTTTATATCAAACTCAGCCCACAGAAGCACCAGCCACTCTGCTTAGGGCTTTAGGAATTACCAACGCCCTCAATTGCGAATACAATAGCGAAACAAATATGCTGCTTGTAGAAATTGAAAGCAGCGAGGTGTTAAGAGCACTTGCTCCTGATTATTCCACTTTGATTGAATCTCATAGTGGAATAGACGGGGTGTTGGTTACAGCGAAATCAAGCCAGGAGGAATTTGATTTTGAGTCAAGATATTTTTGGCCATGGAGTGGTACCTTAGAAGATCCTGTAACGGGAGCTACTCATACCTTTCTGGCTCCCTACTGGTCGAAGAAACTAGGGAAGACCACCATGAAATCTTTTCAGTGTTCAAAACGAACGGGCTCCATGACAGTTTCAGTTGTGGATGGCAAGGAGTTGCTGATCAAAGGTGAGGCGCAGATTATTTTTCAAGGGAAATTGTTGGTTTAGACTTGATCCTCAAATTGTAAACAGCGGGATTCTTAGGCTTGTTGGTGTTCCTCATCAACGAACAGAAGTTATCTGGAAAACGCCATCAAAAAAAGTACATTTGAGTAAATGCACAGCGTATGAAGAAGCTCCAGCTTACCATGTTAATATTACTACCCTTTATTGGTTACGGTCAGGGTATACAATTTCGTACTACCGACAGGTTGATATTGGGCACATTAAAAGAACGCACTGCCTCTATCGGAGTGGGTGATATTGACAACGATGGCGACATGGATGCCATAGTAGCCAATGGAAGACATTGGCCGGGTCAGAACAGGATTTTTATCAATGATGGCAGAGGTATATTCACCGTATCTAAACCGCTAGGGGAGGAAAGTGAAACAAGCTATGCCACCGAGTTAGCTGATTTTGATGGAGATGGTGATCTGGATATAGCCGTTGGGAATGACATGGCTCCCAATTTCATTTTTATCAATGATGGTAAGGGTAACTTTAGCAAAGGAGCGAGCTTTGGTGAACCTTATGCGCCTACCAGAAATATCACGGTAGCAGATATTGACAAAGATGGAGACATTGATATTCTGATTACCAACAGGGGACGTGAAAATCAGATATGCCTTAACGATGGCAAGGGAAACTTTGAGGAGGTATTAAGCTTCGGTACCAAGGACGACTCTACCATTGATGTAGAAGTGGCAGATATGAATAAAGATGGCCACAATGATTTGGTGTTGGCCAATAGGGATGAACAACAAAATTTCATTTACCTGAACGATGGTCATTTGGACTTTTCTAAAAGAATTCCTTTTGGTGCTGGAAAAGATAACACCCGATCTGTAGCCATCGCAGACTTGAATAAAGATGGTCATCTGGATATTGTCACTGCCAACATCGGAGAACCAAACCGAATTTATTTTGGTGATCCGGCTATGAAGTTTGCCAACAGCGCAGAATTTGACCCGGGTAAAAACAATTCCTATGCAGTAGCCATCGGTGATCTGGATCTTGATGGCTTTGATGATATTGTTGTTGGTAATGCGGGTGAGCCTAATTCAGTTTTTATGAACAGCAAGGGAGGAAAGACATGGACTGCAATTCAACTCAGTAAAAATGCCTTTGATACCTACGATATCATGGCCGTTGATTTAAATGGAGATGGCCGACTAGATATTATAGAGAGCAATTCAGACGAACTGAATAATTACTATTTTAATTTGAAGACAGGTAAGTAGTACCTATGGCTGATATAACGATGTGTAAGGGAGGTGATTGTCCGTTGAAAAAATCCTGCTATCGGTTTTTAGCAGAGGAAGAAAAGGTAATGGATCAAACTTATTTTGCTACACCACCATTTTTATGGGTAGAGGGTGAGGTTACCTGCAAGTTTTTTTGGAAGGTGGATGAGACGGGCTGATCAATAGGTATAGATGGCTAAAAACTTGAAGTAGAGATTAAATTGGCGACCTTACTGTCATTAAGCTAATAATTATTTAAAGTGCCCTACGTAGTCTACGTTATCGAATTATCAAAAAAGGTATTTACTGAAAGTGCAAAATTTCGGATGGCCAATCCACAATTCAATGGGGTGTCAGAGTGTTTGTATGTGGGCATGACCAGCAAGACACCTCAGGAACGATTTGAACAACATCGATCCGGATATCGAAATAAGAAAGGGCACAAACTGTCATCTAACATTGTGCAGAAGTACGGCCGCTACCTAAGGCCTAGTCTTTATAATCATATCGATCCTATGAAAACCAGGGCGGAGGCACTTAAGATGGAAGAGCAGCTGGCGCTGGAATTGAGAAGGAAGAGGTACGCGGTGTGGTATAATTAAGCGTTGAATAAAGAGTTGTAGGCAACTTTCGAATAATTTTTAATAATTGTGTCCTGATTGCCAACGGGAGTTCGTCTTAAGGGTATTAATCATGAAACTAACCCCTTTCGAGATGAAAAAATTTATCGTAATCTATCACACACCAACAGAAGCAGCAAAACAAATGGCCGGCATGTCAAAAGAAGACATGGCGAAAGGTATGGAGGGCTGGATGGCGTGGGCTCAAAAATGTGGAGACAAATTGGTGGATATGGGAACGCCACTCATGGGCGGGCAACGTGTTAGCCCGGATGGGAAAAGCACTAACAGCAATAAGGAGGTGAACGGATACTCCATTTTACAAGCTGAAGATATGAAAGGTGCGATAGCACTTCTTCAGGGCCATCCTCATTTGGGATGGAATGCGGACTGCACGATTGAAGTCCACGAATCAATGCCTTTACCAGGGATGTGATACTTAGCGTGGGCTCCTATTTATAAGAGCTCGCGCCATTTCGATGGCATTAAATTGCCTACCTATGAAATTCTTCATAGCGTTTGAGATTAAGTGTGAGGTAGGAATTAGCTATCGATGTTCTTCGGAAAAGGATAGGATGGAGTAGTTAGCAGGAAAGTTGATTTTGGTTAACTTTATGCTATACATAAAAATCATTTGAATCCAAAAGATCCCTTCATTGAACCGAGTGCTTCACTGAGCATTAAGGAGAAAGTGTACTTCATCATTCTTACTGGGTTATTTGTATCCTTCTTTTTGTTGTTTTTCCAGCCCTTTGGTGTTAACAACTATGATCCAGCAGAGCGTATCACATTGCAGTTCTTTTCGATCGCTATGCTAATGGGTGTAATTGTCAGTATGCTTCTTGCCTTCAATGAATTTATTTTATTCCGCTTGATAATAAAGCAACAGACACGCAAAACCATGATTGCGTGGATTATCTGGTCTATTATATGGCTAAGCACTGGTCTCTTTTTGTTCTACAATTACTTGGGCGAGTGGCATGATTTTAAATGGACGAGCTACCTGAGCTTCATTGGAAATATTGGAACACTGAGCCTGATACCTTTGGTTGGAATAGTACTGTTCATAAAAATTCGCACACTTCGAACTTCATTGGAGTCAGCTCATGCCTACACTTATGGGGGAGCAGAAGGTGATCAATTATTGACATTTAAAGCGGACAACCTCAAAGATCATTTTACGCTTCCACTGAAATATGTGGTTTATTTGGAATCTGAGGATAACTATGTTGCCATTTACCATTTAAAGAATGATGTGCTTAATAAAGCATTGATCAGAAAAAGTTTAAAAAGTATTCAACAAGAGGAGCATCATAAAACCCTTATTCGGTGTCATCGCTCTTATATTATTAACTTAATGCATCTGCAACAAGTATATGGCAATCGTAATAAGTTAAGTGTTTTTCTTGGGCCGGTGAAAGACCCCATTCCAGTATCGCGCCAATATTTGAATGACATTTACAACCTGATTCCGCAGTAGGATAACAACCCACCCCAAATAGCTGGATTTCACCCCAAAACTGATTTTTGCTGCAACGTAAGCGGGTTTTCTTCGATCCATCAAGAAAACTTATTAACAACTATGAAAACACTACAAGCATACAGAACGCCAAACACCCTGACCAACATCTTAACATTTCTGATCTCACTTACCTTCATGACGACCTGGCTCCCTTT
>JBATLM010000103.1:0-11155 GCA_049289315.1 Cyclobacteriaceae bacterium | reverse complement strand
GTGCTGATGCTTAGTTCCTTTGTGAAAATGAAATTAAGTACCCTTGCACGCATTGTTGATAATCAACCGTTTTCTGCCGATTTTTCTGCTACTGCTATATTAGGTGAAACGGTATGGTTGGGGGCATTCGCAAGGAACTTTTCTACCGTTGGTGTCAATGCCCAGCTTGATATTACGGAAACGGTTCGTGCAGGGTATGCTTTCGAGTACCCAACATCAAGCCTATCTGCCAATAATTTTGGCAGCCATGAGCTGATGATTTCCATCGACTTAAAACCGCTCACTTTCCAATACTATAAAAGAAGGTATTTTTAGTCCTCAGGTATAGGCACTGCATAGAAAGGGTCAATCATCAATTGCGGCCGCTAGCTGGTAACCCAGTGAACAAGGCAAATGATTGTTCTGACAATGCAGTGCTTTTTTATAAAAAATTGGAGAGGATAAACCTGAATATTTTTTAATATCCAAAGTGCTTTGTATATTAATACGCATGAAAGCGCTTTTACTTACTGGCCCCGGTCAAATCGAATTGAAGGACATTCCAATTCCTGAGGTTACTACTGGTAAAGCTTTGGTGAAAATGAAGGGAGCGGCACTTAACAGAAGGGATGACTGGATAAGGGAGGGAAAATATCCTCGGATTAAATATGGTGTCACCCTGGGCTCGGATGGAGCGGGTGTAGTAGAAAAAGTTTTTGATGATGTTCACAAGGCTTGGGTAGGGCAGGAAGTAGTGATTAATCCGAATATAGATTGGGGGAATGATGCAGAGGTCCAATCCCAAAATTACACGATATTGGGTATGCCCGTGAATGGAACTTTTACCGAGTATTTGTTGGTAAATGTGGATAGACTCCAGCATAAGCCGTTCCACCTTGATTTCCTTCAGGCTGCTACTTTACCGCTGGGTGGACTGACCGCTTATAGAGCCCTTTTTAGAAGGGGTGGATTAAGGGCAGGTATGAATGTTTTGATTTCAGGATTTGGTGGTGGGGTGGCCCAATTTGCTTTTTTATTCGCGCAAGCCGCTGACGCTAACGTGTACATTACATCAGGAAGTGATGAGAAGATTGAGAAAGCATTAAAAATGGGGGCAAAAGGAGCTTTCAATTATAAGAAGCAGAACAATTATGAGGATCTCTGGAAAACAAAAGGTGGCTTTGATTTGATCATTGATAGCGCGGGAGGAGATCAATTGAACAGTTATATAAAGATTTTAAGGCCTAATGGGAGAATAGTATTTTATGGAGCTACAAATGGGTTGCCTTCAAAGGTTGACCTTTATCGTATGTTCTGGAATCAACTCACCTTGCAAGGTTCAACAATGGGAAATGATTCTGAGTTTAATGAAATGCTTGCATTTGTAAGTAAGCATAAGATCAGACCAGTAGTAGATTCTATCAGGCCATTTTCAAAAATAGATGCTTCATTTGCAGACATTACCAAACCCAACAAAGTAGGTAAGATTGTATTTCAGATTTAGAAGATCTAATGGTTATAAAAAACGAAAGCCACGCTTCAACGTGGCTTTATTAAGTGGGAGTAGTTTTAGAACTACATAATTTTTGCAGAGTTCCTTACCCAGTCCCTAATTTGAGTTTTTGTTTTACCCGACTTAATCTGTAATCGCCCGATTAATTCATTCTCACCGCGCGACATAAATTGCAGGTCACTACTTGAAACATTAGGAAACTCTTTTTTAATCCTTCCGCTTAGATTGTTCCAATTGGCTCCCAATTTTAAATCTGATTCCTCTACCTTCTTATTGTTTTCTTCCTGTTTCATAATATTTTTTATGCTATTGTAAAAATTGGTCAATCTAAAGATTAGACCTTGATCGTTTCTGTTAAATGATCAATTGAAGACTTTCCATTTTTAGTATACTCTTCAATTTTATGATTGTAGGCTTTCTTTGCGGAATCTAATGACTCGTTTGCTTTCTCGATTAGCTCATTGGCAAGTCGTTTGGATTCTGCCTTTAATTTCTTGCGAGTTTTTCGCCCACTACTGGGAGCAAGCATTAATCCACTCGCTGCGCCTAAAGCAGCACCTATAATAAATCCTCCGATAACTTTTGTTTTCGTATTCATGATGTTAAAATTTTAAATTTTCGTTCCTGATATTTTCAGGACAATCCGAATGAGCGAAAAAATGATGTGCTTTTTTTGAAAAAATGATCAGGTACGATTCAATTTTTCTATCCGCTCTATTATTATAACACAGTTATTGATAAAAAAGTTTAAAGAAACTGAAAAAAGTACAGTCAATTATTTAAATCAACTGTACTTTCTGTTGAAAATTTTATAATAGCCCTGTGATGTCTGCTGAAATTGATGTGCTGGAATTGGCACCTACCGTTATGAAGTTAGCAACACTTCCAGTGATAGTGATCTCTGCATCAAGCATAGTATTGAGTTCATATTGATTGGTAACTGCATTTTTGTTGTAGGCAGCAAAGGCAATTTCATATTCCCCTTCTTCAAGAAAGTGCAACTCATAAGAATCGGTAAGTCCTCCTTTCACAACTGTACTGGTCACAGCATTTTTGAACATTCTTCCATTACCGTCCGGTGTTGTTTCCGTAGATTGATTGAATTCGCCTTTATGATAGGCATATACTATTACTTTATCAGCGTTAGTAGAGAACGTTTCCTGGTAGGTTCCTTTAATTTCACCGGCATTGGTTTTTGTTATGGCACGTACCGCAAGTTTTAACTCATTGGAACTTACAAACTGATACTTTACTGCTGAATTAGATGAGCGTTGTATTGCTTTACGCAAATCAAAGTCAAGTACAATGGTATTGGATGAATTAGCAACCACATCTATAGATTTATTCAAAACGATTTCGGTTGTTCCCGAAGTGGTTCCAGTTAATTCATACTTACTTTCATCGGTAGTTAGTACATAGTTACCCGGTGAATTACCAGTTGCATCACTTTCATTATCCAGAATCAAAGTAATAGAACTGTATGTCTTCGCATCTAATTGTGCAGCGCCTAACAGTTTGGTTTGCCCTTCAGTATAGGCAGTTAAGTCAATTGTTTGCTTTTGGGCAAGTCCTACAGACTCTCCGTCTACTTTGATGTCGGTAACAGTTACGAAAACACCTTTAACTGTGGCATCGTCTGAAGGTGCATCCGTAATTTCAAATTCTACTTCACCCATTCCAGATGAAGGATCGTCATTGTCATTACATGATTGGACAGCAAATGCTGCAATACCTATCAATAGAATTTTTGAAAAATTTAATATTTTCGAAGTCATAATTTCTGATATTGTTTGGTTCATTACCAACAACACCAAAAGTTTGCCAAACGCAAAATCAATGATTTGAATGATATATTGGGTGAGCTATTCAGAATTGTGTGTAGTCAATTCCACACTTATTTATTTATTTCTACACTTTGAGAAGAAACTAATCCAATTCCTCGAAGAGTTGTTTTAATTCAGTGGCGGCTTTGTGCTCATTTTGAAGCCGGGCTGTTTTTATGCCCTGTTCTAAAATGATTTTGGCTTCTTCTAACCTATTTTGATCCAGTAGCAGCAAACCAGCCTGATAATAGGTGGGTACGTATTGTGGTTGATCTTTTAACAGAGCCAGGAGGAGCTCGGTAGCCTTGATTGGGTCTTCATCTCCCCACTCTAAGGCCAAGGCATACCGGCTGAAGGGTTCATCCGGATCTTCCGCGATAAATTTTTCCAGTAATTTTATGCGTTCAACGTTCATTTAGTTTTTCAAGCTGAGGGTTCCGATTTTAGCATATTATGCGCTATCTTGAACGCAATTTAGTAGGATTTACTTAACCTTTTGATAATCATTTTGTTGGTATAATATGAAGATTCTAGTTTGCATAAGCCACGTGCCCGATACAACATCCAAAATCAATTTTGTAGAGAATAATACAAAATTTGACACGACAGGGGTACAATATATTATAGGTCCTTACGATGACTATGCTCTTGCTAGAGCCATAGAGCTTAAGGAATCATTGAGTGCTACAGTTACAGTATTAAACGTAGGACTAGCGGAAACTGAGCCAACTATCAGAAAAGCTTTGGCTATTGGCGCTGATGATGCTATCCGTATTAATGCAGCACCAACGGATTCCAATTTTGTAGCCATGCAAATTGCTGAGCACGCCAAAGGTTATGATCTGATTTTAATGGGAAGAGAATCCATCGACTTCAACAGTGGTGTGGTTCATAGTATGGTAGGTGAATTACTTGGGCTGCCATCAGTATCTCCGGTAATGAAATTAGATATCGAAGGCACTTCTGTGAAAATGCAGCGCGAAATTGAAGGAGGTAAGGAATCGTTGGAGGCTTCGTTGCCATTAGTAGCAGGATGTCAGGAGCCAATTGCAGAATGGAAGATTCCGAACATGAGAGGAATTATGTCGGCAAGAACTAAACCATTAAATGTGGTTGAACCGAAAGCAGTAGAAGCAGTAGTTAATTTTCAGAAATATGAATTGCCTCCTCCAAAGGGAGCCGTGAAGATGATCAGTGAGGATAATGTAGCTGAATTGGTAAGTCTATTAAAAAACGAGGCAAAGGTTTTATAACATTGAATTAAGAGAATTATGGCAATATTAGTTTTTGTAGAAAGCACAGAAGGGAAAATAAAAAAGACATCACTTGAAGCAGTGGCATATGCCCATGCTATGGGTGGGCCAGTTACAGCAATTGCATTAGGTTCTATTGATAAGGCTGAATTGGAAAGCATTGGAAAGTTTGGCGCTTCTAAAGTGCTATCTGTAACTGATGAGAGGTTAAATCAAGGCGTTATTAAAGCCTATGCATCGGTGCTTTCTCAAGCAATTGAAGCGGAGGGGGCAGAATCATTAGTATTGGCCAATTCTTCATTAGGAACTCCTGTGGCAGCGAGTGTTGCAACAAAAATCGGAGCCAGCCTTGCATCTAATGTAGTTGATCTTCCAGACACATCTTCTGGTTTTGTTGTGAAGCAAAGTATTTACACAGGTAAAGCTTTTGCGTTGGTAGAAATGAAGAATACCAAAAAGGTGATAGGGATCCGAAAAAATGCTATTGAATTGAAAGAGGTGGATGGTAGCGCAGAAGTTGTTGACTTTGCTGCAAATCTGACTGATGCAGATTTTGCCACTAAGATCACAGCTACAGAAAAAGCTACCGGAGATATTCTATTGCCCGAAGCTGAAATTGTAGTTTCTGGAGGTCGCGGAATGAAAGGACCAGAGCACTGGGGTATGTTGGAGGATCTTGCCAAGACACTTGGAGCAGCTACAGGGTGCAGTAAGCCTGTATCTGATATCGGCTGGAGACCTCACCATGAGCACGTAGGCCAGACTGGGGTAAAAGTAGCCCCTCAATTATATGTAGCTATTGGTATTTCAGGTGCTATTCAGCATTTGGCGGGTGTTAATTCGTCAAAATATATCGTTGTTATTAATAAGGACCCAGAGGCTCCCTTTTTCAAGGCAGCTGATTATGGTATTGTTGGTGATGCATTCACCATAGTACCGAAGCTGACAGAGGCACTGAAGGCTGCGAAGTAAATTAATGTCAACTTATTTTTTTAAAGTTGATGGGTTTATCATTATTTATTTAATTTCGATTCTAGAGCAGCCGAAGTTTTGAAGAAAATTAAACTTGAAATATTAGGTCTTTCCTCAAGTCAATCACAAACCGGATCATTTGCATTAGTGCTGGGAGAAACTGAAGGGAATAGAAGATTGCCAATAATAATTGGCATGTTTGAGGCGCAGGCTATTGCCATAGAAATAGAAAAAATCATTCCTAATCGCCCCATGACGCATGACTTGTTCAAGTCATTCGCCAATAGCTTTAACTTCCATGTGGAAGAAATCGTTATTTCAGATTTAAAAGAAGGTGTTTTCTTTGCTAAGATCGTTTGTACAGATGGACTTAAAAAGCACGAAGTCGATGCCAGACCATCTGATGCTATTGCTATAGGTTTGCGGTTTGACTCACCTATATATACCTACGAAAACATTTTAGCTGAAGCCGGTATTGTGTTGACTGATGAAGAGGATGAAGAAGAGAAAGTAGAGCCGGTAAAAGAATCAAAAGTTCGTGTAAAGAAAGAAAAGCAGAAGGGTGACGATTTTAAGAACTACTCTGTTGATAAGCTGAACGAACTGTTGAAGGAAGCCATCGATAAAGAGGACTATGAGCGCGCAGCCAAAATAAGAGATGAGTTAAGTAAGCGCAACTAGTCTCCAACCCCGTACTTAATGGATTATATAAGAGGCTTCGCTGGATTGTTATTTATCGTAGCGATTGCATTCCTCTTTTCAAACAATCGCAAAACTATTGACTGGCGATTGGTAGGTGTAGGTATATTTCTACAGTTATCAATTGGTTTGATCATTGGAAAAGTGGAAATCGCCCAGCAGGCTTTCCTTTATCTCAGTAGTAAGTTTGTAGTCTTTTTAGGCTTCGCGCAAAAAGGGGCAGAATTTCTTTATGGAGATCTGGCTAAAAATAGCACCAATGAACCGGGGGTAAAGCATAGCCTGGGCTTTCTTTTTGCTTTTCAAGCACTACCTACTGTTATATTTTTCTCAGCAGTATCTGCGGGATTGTATTATTTGGGAGTTCTTCAAAAAATTGTATTTGGATTTGCATGGGTGATGGCACGTTCGATGCGATTATCAGGTTCCGAGAGTTTATCGGCTGCAGCCAACGTTTTGATGGGGCAAACTGAGGCTCCTCTATTAGTGAAGCCATTTATTTCTCGAATGACTTCATCTGAATTGCACTGCTTGATGGTAGGAGGTATGGCGACAATAGCAGGCAGTGTTTTGGGAGCCTATGTTTCATTTTTGGGAGGAGGGGATCCAGCTGAGCAAGCTAAGTTCGCCAGCTATTTGTTGAGCGCGTCTATTATGAACGCTCCAGCTGCCATAGTGTTGGCCAAAATCTTTATGCCGGAAGATGACAAATCTAAAATTGATCAGCAGCTAAGTGTCAATAAAGATCAGATGGGTGTAAACTTTATTGATTCGCTAGCAACGGGTGCATCAGACGGACTAAAGCTGGCATTGAATATTGGTGCGATGTTACTTGCTTTTATTGCAGTGATTTATGCAATCAATTGGATTTTGGTGGATGGAATTGGTGAAATAACAGGACTTAATCACTTTGTGGTAACTAGTACAGGAGGTGCTTTCGATGGGTTTTCGTTACAATATATATTAGGTCAGATTTTCCGAGTATTCGCATTTGCTATGGGTGTAGAATGGGGAGATACTTTACAAGTAGGCAGCCTGCTGGGTCAGAAAGTTGTAATGAATGAGTTTGTAGCTTACTTAGATCTTGCAGAAATGAAACAAACAGGATTGCTCAGTGAGAAGTCCATTCGTATTGCAACCTATGCGCTTTGTGGCTTTGCGAATTTCAGTTCGATAGCCATTCAAATTGGAGGAATTGGAGGTATGGCCCCGGGCAGGCAAGGAGATATTTCCAGAATGGGTTTGCGGGCAATGGTTGCAGCCACATTAGCTACTATGATGACAGCTACAATTGCAGGAGCAATATTTTAAAGATTTACGCAGTGCATCTTTGAAGCAACACAGTTAACACCATCCATCATATTTCTTCTGACCCACGTCTGATAAATTTTGTAACTACGCGGATATTTTGCTCTAAAGTATGTCTAGATTTTATATTCTTTTTGTCTTTTTAGTTTATAGCGTAGTTTCTTTTGCCCAAAATTCAAAAACGCGTCCAAGTTTCGTTATTTATAAAACGTCTGATAAAATTGTTTTGGATGGTGTTTTAGATGAAGACGCCTGGGGGAAAGCGGAACTGATGGATGAGTTGATGCAGCAGTTTCCATACGATACCTCCGTATCCAGGGTGAAAACTGAATTTAGATTGACGTACGATAATGAATTCTTATATGTATCAGCAATTGCATATGATGATAACCCTGGGGATTACGTAATATCCTCACTTCGGAGGGATTTCAGAGGTCCGGGATTGGATGGATTGGCCGTAATAATAGATCCCTTTCAGGATGTCACCAATGGATTCTTCTTTGGACTAAGTCCTGCTGGGGTGCAGCGTGAGGGATTAATTTCGAATGGTTATTTAAGAGGGGAAGATCTGGATTTATCATGGGATAATAAATGGTATGGTGAGGCTAAAATTGAACAGGGGAGATGGACCGCAGAGATAGCAATTCCATTTAAGACATTAAGATTTAAATCTGGAGCTAAGGCTTGGAATATAAAACTATACAGGCAAGATAGTAAGGAAAACGAACGCGCAGTTTGGCCTTGGACTCCGCGGCAATTTGAACTTGGAAACCTTAATTATACCGGGGAAATGTTTTGGGACGAGCCACCTATCAGTCCTAAAACAAACATTTCATTAATTCCCTACCTAGCTACGAAAGGAAGCAAAGATTTCATTAACGAAACCCCAACCAAGAGCGATTTCCAGGTAGGTGGAGACGCAAAGATTGCAGTTACTTCTTCACTCAATCTAGATTTGACAATAAACCCTGATTTTTCTCAAGTGGAGGTGGATCAGCAAGTAACAAATCTGGATCGTTTTGAAATATTTTTTCCGGAACGCAGGCAATTCTTCCTTGAGAATGCAGACTTGTTTTCTTCATACGGACATCCATTTGGTAAGCCTTTCTTTACCCGAAGAATTGGTGTGGCGAGGGATGATGTAACTGGTTCTAATGTACAGAACAGAATCAATTTTGGCGCTCGATTGAGTGGGAACCTGAATAAAAATTATAGAATTGGAATGCTTCACATGCAAACGGAGGCAATAAGTGAGATCAATGTTCCGAAATTCGATTATACCGTTGCAACTGCGCAAAGAAGAATTGGTTCCAACTCAAACATTAGGGCCATTTTTGTAAACAGACAGCGCTTCAGTACAGACTCGTCTGATTTTAGGCTCGAAGGTTATGACTACAACCGGGTGCTTGGTCTTGATTATAACTATAGCTTCCTTAATAACAGAGTGACAGGAACGCATTTCTATCACCGGCAGTTTACTCCAACCAAAGTAGATGCACCATTTTCCTACGGGTCTTCAGTAGTGTATAATTCAAAACAAATTAGCTTTAGCTGGTGGCAACAGATATTTGGTAAGGGATATGCTCCTGCAGTAGGATATTTACCGCGAACTGGGTACAAAAGATTTTCTCCATCCGGTGAGTTTAGATTTTTCCCTAATTCGAAAACCATAATTAATCATGGACCTACTTTCGATATGGTTTTTATCTGGGATGATGTTTTTGGTTATTCTGATAATGAGCAAACATTTGGATATTCGGTTAACTTTCAGAATAACGCCAATTTGAGTCTAAGTGGAAAAAGGACATATACTTATTTGTTTGCCGACTTTGATCCAACTCGGTCTCCTGAAGAAGTGATGGCTGTACCATTACCGGACTCTACAGACTATCATTATACGAATCTTGAATTAGGCTTTAGGTCTGACCCGAGAAAACTTTTTAATTATGAGTTAAAAGGTGTGACTGGTCAATACTTTAACGGTACCCGCAATGGTGTTCAGGCAATGGTCAATTATAGAATACAACCCTACGGTGTTTTGTCATTGGATATGAACTATAACAAGATAACGCTGCCTGCTCCCTACCAATCGGCTGATATCTATCTAATTAGTCCAAGGGTAGACCTCACCTTATCACGAACGGTTTTCTTTACTACATTCTTCCAATACAATAGTCAGTTTAGCAATATCAATATCAATTCAAGATTCCAATGGAGGTTTAAACCTGTCTCTGATTTATTTATCGTTTACACTGATAACTACTTCTATGACTTCGATATGCCACAACAAAATTTTAATCCTAAAACCAGATCGATAGTTATAAAACTTACCTACTGGTTTAATATGTAATATGGCACCACGAAAAGAATACGAGGATCATTTTTTTCTTGAAGGACCAGCACGAAGGGATATTGAATTCTTTTACGTATTCAGGGTGGCAGCACAATTTATCAGAGGTTTTCGCAAGCTTCATTTTGCCGGTCCCTGTGTTACTGTTTTTGGTTCCGCCAGATTTGATGAAAACCATCCTTATTATAAAAAAGGGATGGAGATGGGAGCCAGGCTTTCGCAACTTGGTTTTACCATTATGACTGGCGGAGGGCCAGGTATAATGGAGGCTGCACCACGTGGTGCAAAGTCGGTAGGTGGAAAAACGATTGGTTGTAATATTATCTTGCCAGAAGAACAAGCTTCAAACCCATATCTTGATGTGGTAGTCACTTTTCGTCATTTTTTCGTTCGGAAAGTTTTGTTGGTGAAGTACTCTTATGCTTTTGTGGTGATGCCCGGTGGGGCCGGAACAATGGATGAATTGTTTGAAACCATGACGTTGATTCAGACTGGTAAAATTAAAGAGTTCCCCCTTGTGGTTTTTGGTATCGATTATTGGAAACCTCTCCAAGATATGCTTCATGTGATGGTGGAGCAAAAGACAATTGCAGCAACAGACCTTGACCTTATTTTGTTTACAGATTCAGTTGAGGAGGCCGCTACCCATATTGAAAGAATTACAAGGCAAAAATTTGGGCTGGTAAGAAAACCGATTAGGCCATCTTGGTTATTTGGCGAGCGTTAGCCGCCTACAACCTTGCGCAACTGATCTACCAAGCTATCCCAAAGATCTCGCAACTCATCCTGGTCATCGAAAGCGGAGTAGTCGGTGATTTTTAAAAAGGTGGACTGGGTAAGCTCGTTGAGATCAATCCGAAGTTCGAAGTAAGAGCGATCTTTCTCGTCCACCTCATTCTCAGGTTGAAACTCAAATTTGATAAAGTGATTGGTTCTCTGGGAAGCGATTACTGCTTTATGTTGCTCATTGTCCCATTCAAAAGTGTAAACTTTTTCTGGATTGATGTTTACATCGTCAGCAAACCATTCGGCCAAACCACTGGCGGTGCTGATGTACGGAAACAGCATTTTTGGAGATGCATGTATTTCGTAATCTTCGGTGAAAAGGTTTTTGGCCATTGAGAATTGATTTGATTTTAAGTTATGCCATTTTTTATTGAACGACAAATAAAAGAATTGGATAGCGAAAATCTCAAAAGTTTGTAAGTTTGCGCTCCTAACATGAATGCCATGCACCTGGTGGCAAATGTAGGTGCGT
>JBATLM010000102.1:0-11558 GCA_049289315.1 Cyclobacteriaceae bacterium | reverse complement strand
GGCTTCTTTGCCTTAGCTTTTTTTGCAGCTTTCTTAGTAGCCTTCTTTGCTACCTTTTTCTTAACCGCTTTCTTAGCTTTTGCGCTAGATTTCTTTGCGGCTTTTTTTGCTTTTTTTGCCATTTGTTTTGTGTTGTGTTTTGTTATAACGTGGAAATACAATTCCAAATTTGTTGCGAATTTAGTTAATGGTTTTAAACTACGAATTATTTGGCCATTAATTTTTCAAACAGGCAAGGCTGGTACTTGATTGCGCACAATATCTACCCCATAAATCGGCAGGGTAGTAAGGGTTATTTTTCCGTTCGTAAAATGGAATGGGGAACTTCTGAATGAAGTGTTATCTTCGAAGCATGAATTCATACTTAGCCCAATCTTCACTGGTGTTGGCACTGCTTCTGGCTGGTGCATGCCAACCAAAGCAATCCGAAAATCAGTTACCGGAGAATCAACAAAGCGCCTCATCATCCACTGGAATGGTGGTTACAGCTCATCCGCTGGCGACCGCTGCAGGCACTGCTATCCTTGAGAAAGGTGGCAATGCCATTGATGCTGCCGTAGCTGCTGGCTTTGCATTGGCTGTGGTGGAGCCTACTATGAGTGGACTTGGAGGGAGGTTGCAGGCCATAGTGAGAACGAATGATGGAGTAGTCAATGGCTACGATGCTACTACTCAAGCACCCCTAACGTATGATCAAACCACAGCAACAAAAGCATCCTACGGATATCCTACTATAGGAGTTCCCGGTGTGGTGAAAGGACTCGTAACACTACTCATCGAACAAGGCACACTTACGCTAGCAGATGTGATGGAGCCTGCAATTAAGCTGGCTGAAGAAGGGTATGATGTACTACCCGGTGAGGCCATGAGAAGAGCCGGGGTGATCAAGACCATTAGAAAAATCAAGGGTACGTCTCAATACTTTTTGAATGGCGACACAACTCATCTCGCAGGAGAGAAGTTCATACAGAAGGACCTCGCGGCCACGTTGAAACTCATTCGCGATGGAGGTGCTGATGTATTTTACAAAGGTGAATTGGCAAAGAAAATAATAGCAGATATTAGTGCCAACGGTGGATACTTGGATAGTATTTCTCTGGCGTCTTATACAGTAAACACGTCCATGATTGTGAAGGGTGACTACAGAGGACATGAATTAAACGGCCTGTGGATGCCTTCTTATGGTGCCATTGTTATTGAGATGCTGCAGATCATGGAGAACTTTCCGCTAGGCGAAGTAAGCGAAGCAGAGTGGGGAAGGATCGTATACAAAGCCAATCAACTGGCCTATGACGACCGGGATGCACAAGAGAATGAGGAGGATGCGCAGCAACTCACCGACAAGGCATATGCAAAAAGACTGGCAGATATGATTGTTGAGGAAACACTGCCTAAGGCTGCTTTTCTGAATACAGAACAAGTTCCTGAATCATGGATGGCTTTGGGAGGGCATACCACGCACCTTTCAGTGGCCGACAAGAATGGAAATGTAATTGCTTTGACCCAATCCCTTGGGCCCAACATGGGCTCGAAGGTGGTTACACCCGGACTTGGATTTTTATACGCGTCTACCATGGGCGGATACCTTGGAGACATTCAACCCGGCCAACGGGCTTCCTCACATATTGCACCTTTCATTGTCACCAAAGATGGTCAGCCTTACTTAGTGTTAGGCGCTGCAGGAGGGGGAATGATTGTGACGGCTGTGGCGCAAGCCATCAGCCGGTTCATCGACAGGGATATGGAACTGCCACAAGCACTGGCTGCCGGTCGTGTGCATGCATCCGACTCTTCCATGCTGGTAGAAACCCATCTGGGTACTTCATGGACCAGAGAAGATATCTCTCAGTTCAATGCATGGGGTCTGCCTGTGAAAGAAATAGACAGACCAGCAAGCTTTGGCCGCGTGCATGGTATTTACTTTGATGCTAAAAGCAAAACATGGTATGGTGCGGCCGATCCTGATTGGGAAGGAACGGCAGGGGCTCCGAAAGAATAAGGGCTACTTCGTCAGTTTTTTGATTTCGGCAACGGTGAGGTCCATTTCTGCTTTGGTGTTGTAAATGGAAATACCCAGGCGGGTAACTCCGCCTTTTTCCAATAGTCCCAACGACTCCATAGCGCGTATGGCATAAAAGTGTCCATCCCATGCGCAGATGTTTTTCCTGGCGAGGTGTTCACATACTTGCAGTGGAGTTTTACCCTTTAAGGTAAATGACACTGTAGGGGTGCGGGTTGTTTTGGAGAAATCATGACCTACCACAGTAACACCGGGCAATGCTTTGACCTTTTTGTACAAATAGCTGGCAAGTTCAAATTCGTGTTTGCCAATGTTGTCAAAAGCGCTGGTGATTTTATCCCGCAGGGTCTTACCCTTACCAAAAGTGGCTATGAAATCCACGGCTGCTTTCACTCCCGCGATGGCGGCATGGTTCAATGTTCCGGTCTCAATGGATTCAGGTGCAATCTGCCCCGCTACTCTCAGTCGATCTGTAGGAATCCGATCCAAAGTACCCGGCTTGGAGTAAAGCAAACCTACATGAGGTCCATAAAATTTATAAGCAGAACAAAGTAAGAAGTCGCAGCCAATATCTTGTACATCAATGGCAAAGTGGGGAGCATAGTGAACGGCATCCAACAACAGCCAGGCATTGTACTGATAAGTAAGTTTTCTCACCAGTTTGAAATCGTTGACTGTACCTATGCAGTTGGAAGACATTCCCATGGCCACTAATCGGGTGTGCTCATTGATTTTGTCTTTGAAGTCGTCATAATCGAGCGTGCCGTTAGGTAGTAAGTTGACTTCCCTTACATCGATGCCTGCTTCACGCAATGTGAGCCAAGGGCCTCTGTTGGCTTCATGATCAAGTTTCGTAATCAAGACTTCATCACCCGGTTGTAGTATCCTTGCCATAGCACGGGCCAAAGAGAAGTTCAATGTGGTCATGTTTTGGCCAATAGAAATGCACTCCGGGCCTTCAGCATTCAGGTAGGCCGACATGGCCTCACGCATACCGTGAATAGTTTCATCGGTCTCCATGGCAGTGACAAACGCGCCATGTGAATTGGCGTTAGAGGTGCTATAGTAGTTTACCATGCCATCAATCACAGACTGGGGAACTTGAGTGCCACCAGGGCCATCTAAAAAGACCATGGGGTGGTTATTGTGTTTTCTTTTAAGAGATGGAAATTGCTTTCTGATGGCAGCTGAATCTAAGGCACTTTTTGGCATAGGTTTATTGAATTACATCTGAACTGCATTTTAGCAAATAAAAGGAAGATAAAGAGGCGGCTGGCTATGTTTTTGATGAATGAGGCAGGATTAGAGAGGAAAGAAGTGATTTACAATATTTCTTTCTCGTATTCGACTATACTGCGTAGGCATTATTACTTTATTTGCAGATGCATTTAAATTAGATCAAAGAGGCTGTCTATAATGTTACACGTTTTGTTGCTCCGCCAGTTGGTAGAAAAACATCCCTTATTTTAAGTTTAAATTAAGGAGATTCTTCGCTTCCGCTCAGAAAAACGTCATTCCTTAACTGTAGAGACAGCCTGTTTATAAGATTCATTATGGGAGAAAAGAAAGGAAAAGTAAATATGGCCAAGGTTTTCAAAACCATCGTTTGGCCAAGGAGAAAGTTATTGTTGTTAGGTTTTGTGCTGATCATCATCAGCAGGGCTTCCTCCATCGTGTTGCCCTATTCGGTGAAGCCCATTATAGATGATGTAATTGGTAAGGGAGATTTCTCCAACCTGAAACTTATATTGGTGGGCGTGTCAGCTTCGATACTGATTTCGGCTGTGGTTTCTTATGCACTCACCATGTTGCTGAGTGTGGAGGCACAGCATTTGATTTCTGTATTGCGCGCCAATGTGCAGAAACATTTACTGCGTTTGCCTACCCGCTTTTTCGACAATCAACAGACAGGTAAGCTGGTAAGCCGTGTAATGACGGATGTAGAAGGGGTTAGAAATTTGGTGGGAACTGGTTTTCTTCAGTTGATCGGTGGGTTGTTAATGGCCATAGTATGCCTCTTCTTCCTGATCAGTATCAGCTGGAAGCTTACATTGTTTACCATCATTCCTTTAGGGCTCTTTGGTGTCATTTCCATGAAGGCCTTTAGCAGGATCAGGCCGATCTTTCGTGAACGCGGTGCCATTACTGCTGAAGTAACTGGCCGATTAACACAAACCTTTGGTGGTATTCGTGTGATCAAAGGATTTAATGCTGCCAGGCAAGAGGCCCTGGTTTTTGAAAAAGGAGTGGATAGAATTTTTCAAAATGTAAAAAGCAGTTTGACCACAACCAGCTTCGTGACCAGTACGGGAAGTTTCCTTTTTGGTGTCGCCCTCGTGGGGATAATAGGAATAGGTGGATACATGCTGACAGAGAAAACATTAACGGCAGGTGAGTTGACACAGTTTGCCTTCTTCCTTGGGTTTTTAATAGCCCCAATATTTCAGATGAGTAATATAGGAAGTCAGTTGACAGAAGCGTTTGCTGGATTAGATCGCACCGAGGAGTTGATGAACATGGGTGTGGAGGATGATGATGAGCTGCGAACGATTAAGATAGGAGAGATCAAAGGCGATATCGAGTTCAAAGACGTATCGTTTGCTTATGAAGAGGATAAGCAGGTGCTGAAGCATATCAATTTTGTAGCACCAGCAGGATCAGTGACTGCATTGGTGGGCACATCCGGTTCGGGTAAATCTACCATTGCCGGATTAGCGGCTTCTTTTTTAGTGCCAGGATCAGGAATGGTAACGATAGATGGACACGACCTCTCGAAGGTTTCCCTGGAGAGTTACCGCAGTCAGTTGGGGGTAGTATTACAGGATGATTTCCTTTTTGATGGTACGATTAAAGAGAACATTTTGTTTGCCAAACCAGACGCCACTCCGGATCAGTTGCAGGCAGCGATTGACGGAGCGTATGTGAGTGAATTCAGCGAGAAGTTTGAAAAAGGACTGGAAACCGTAATAGGAGAACGAGGCATCAAACTTTCTGGTGGGCAACGCCAACGGGTAACCATTGCCAGGGCCATATTGGCCGACCCACGCATTCTCCTTTTGGATGAAGCTACATCCAGCTTGGATACAGAGAGTGAGGCTTTGATTCAAGACAGTTTGAAACAACTACTGAAGGGAAGAACCACTTTTGTTATTGCCCACAGGCTAAGCACCATACGACAGGCCGACCAGATATTGGTGATAGAGCAGGGCCAGATAGCTGAGCAAGGCAAGCACGATGAGTTGATTGAGAAGAAGGGAAGGTATTTTGATTTGTATACGTACCAGGCGAGGATTTAATTTCCATGGATAAGGTTCTTCGCCCGAAGCTAACGCCATTCTGAGCGTAAGGGAAGAATCTCGTAACTCATGGAGCGGAAGTTATTTCCGTGCCTTAGCCGGTTCGTGAGGACACGAACCATTGATTAGGGATTTGGTCAACCTGATGTTTTATATGTTGCGTTAGGCGGAGGTTCTCCAGGAGGAAGAAGCTATCTATTTATAGTTGCAGACCTTAAATTATCCGTTGCGATCACTGCGAATTTAGAAGGAAATGGCAATGATGCTTATCAACTAGCTTTTGATTTTATAAAGAAGTTGACGGGAATAGATTAAATACTTTTTTGAAAAATAAGCTATACATCATTTAGTGAAGAGAAATAGGAGAGTTCTAATTATGTTCCTTCTAAAGAATCATCTGTAACGGGGTCACTAAATGTGGTATTCAACTCTTCGACAATGGCTGCTATCTTTTTATTTTTAGCCACTTTGTCCAAAACTTTTGCTGGCGCTGCTCTCTCTTTACAACCTTTAACAGCACAACGTTCGCAGGTTACCCCCACATTGTAAGTATTAATTTTGGGATCATCTAAGAAATTAAGCTTTCGTTGCAATTGCTTATCGATGAGTAGTCCTATACTAATACTTCGATAATAATTCTCCTTGATTGGATCTTTGGTAGCAGATGACAGTACCAAATACTTTGTGTCCTCGCCTTCATAGTTTGAAATTTGGATATCAAACTCATGATCTTTTTTACTCTTACCGATATCTTTTAATACCCTTAACGACACCCAACGCCTGCAATAGTGTTCTTCCGTTTCATTAGCATGGGGAGAATGCTGATGTGACAAATGCAGTTCTTTAGTGAGATAAAATGTACCGCTTTTGGCTTTGTGCGTGAACCTTAGAAAGAACAGATTCTGAATATTAAAGGCCTTGGGTAAAATATTGGTTAGGCGCTGATAAAAGGATTCGGGTGAGGCATTATAAGTGGATATGGCTTTTAAAAACAATCGGCTGTCAAAAGTTTCTTTTTGGAAAAGCTCCCGCAGTTGGGAAGCAATTTTAGCCTGAGGTATTACTAATGCTCCGGCAAAATAAGACGCATAAAAATTGTTAAGGACTTGATCGAAGGTGTCAAATTTAATCCAGGGGAAAGTATACAAACGCTCTTCAATCTCTAAAAAATTATAGGCCACTTCCTTGGCATAAATAAAGGTTCGCTGCGCCTCATCAATCTCATCGGTAAGCAATAGCGTTTTGGTTTTAGGAACAAACACTGAACGTAAATTATCCAGGGCCTCATATTTGGTCAATTCATGTTCTTGGATAACGTACCCGTATTCTTCAATCAGTATTTCCTTCAACTCATCGGATGATAAAGTTTCATCCAAATTGATCTGATAGGCCTTTATAAATTTTAGTACGTTTTGTTCCAGGTCATCAAAATAATTGTTGTTGGCCTCCTGGAACGAACGTACGGAAGCAAGATAAAAACTCTCCCGGGTAAAATTATAATGTTCTGCAATTTCAATAATTGTGCTTATAAATGCTGTCACTTTCGCGGGTGCATTGGCAACGATGTCTATCAAATTACTTTCTTTGATACCAAAGAGCTCCAGCGGTATTTCCTTCAACACTTTAGACTGTAGCAATTCACCAATAGGGGCCAGGCTCTTATCCAGTTTCAAAGACACCATTTGATCATAGGGTACATCCAGTTTTTCGGACAGGATGGCTATTTTGTCCGGCTTGGGATATTTTTTTCCATTTTCAATTTCATTCAAATACGACTTTGACAAGCCAGTGAGTTTAGACAAACCAAACAAGGATAGATTCTTGTCCGTCCTTATCTGCTTTAGCTTCAATCCAAATATGAGCTTGATGTAATCCTCTTCCATAAAACAAATATAATCGGTTTTGCGAAATAATTTATTTGGCGAACGTTCGCTAAATTGAGAAATTTGCTTATCATTGTTCCATAATCAAACGGCACTATGGAACAAACACTATCTGAAACATCTAAAATTGCCTTTTCCAGTGAGGTTAATCATCACTATCCGGAAATTTTAACCGAGGAAGCGCTGGCTTTTGTGGCTGCGCTCCATCAAAAGTTCAACGCAGAAAGGCTGGCACTTTTAAAGAAGCGCGAAAATCAACAAATGGTATTTGATGAGGGACAATTCCCTGAATTCCCACGGGAAACTCTTCACATTAGGGAGGGTGAGTGGAGAGTAGGGGGTCTTCCACACGACTTGCAGGACAGACGTGTAGAAATCACCGGACCTGTGGATAGGAAAATGATTATCAATGCATTGAATTCTGGTGCAAAAACTTTTATGGCGGACCTGGAGGACAGCAATGCGCCAACGTGGAAGAATGCTATTGAAGGCCAACAAAACCTTATTGATGCCAACAAGAAAGCCATTTCATTAACAGATGAGAAAGGTGGTAAATCGTATAGTTTGAATCAGAAAACAGCAGTCTTGTTGGTACGACCAAGAGGGTTACACCTGAACGAAAGACATCTTATCGTTGACCAGCAGGAAGTTTCCGGTAGCTTGGTCGATTTTGGATTATACGTGTTTCATAACACACGCACATTACTTAAGAACAATACAGCCCCTTACTTCTATTTGCCAAAGCTTGAGCATTACTTAGAAGCACGTTGGTGGAATGATGTATTTACGTTTGCCCAAGACTATCTTGGAGTTCCTCATGGCACATTTAAAGCCACGGTTTTAGTAGAAACCATTACAGCGAGTTTTCAACTAGACGAAATTATCTATGAGTTAAAAGATCATATTGTAGGGTTAAACTGTGGTCGATGGGATTACATCTTTTCTTACATCAAGAAATTCAGAAACCATCCCAACTTTGTAGTGCCCAATCGTGATCAGGTAACCATGACAATACCATTCATGGATGCGTATTCCAAATTGGTGATTCAGCGCTGTCACAAAAGAGGCATCCTTGCTATTGGGGGAATGGCCGCTCAAATCCCTATAAAGAATGACGAAACTGCCAATGCCATTGCTTTAGAAAAGGTGAGAAAGGACAAAGAGCGTGAAGTCAAAAATGGTCATGATGGTACCTGGGTAGCTCATCCTGCTTTGGTTGACGTGGCCATGAAAGAATTTGATAAGCACATGTCAACGCCCAATCAGTTGCATGTAACACGGGATGATGTGCAAATTACTGAAGCTGATTTGGTTGAAATTCCTCAAGGAACCATTACCGAAGAAGGAATCAGAAAGAATATCAACGTTGGGATTCTATATACGGAAGCCTGGTTGCGTGGTCAGGGAGCAGTAGCCCTTTACAATTTAATGGAAGACGCAGCCACTGCTGAAATTTCGAGAACACAAGTGTGGCAATGGCTGAAAAATGAAGTGGAGCTGAGTGATGGTCGAAAGTTCACTATTGAACTTTACACGAAACTTTTTGATGATGAAGTTGGGAAGATTATAGCAGAGATTGGGAAGGACAATATTAGAAGTAACAAGTTCAAATTGGCTTTTGAACTATTTAACAAATTGGTGGTCTCTGAAGAATTTGAAGAATTCCTAACACTTCCAGCATATCAATACATTTAAAAAGCGACCCTGTGATTTTGTAACAATCAACAGGGTCTAATTTATTAGTAATAAATAAAGTGTAATATAACTATGAAAAATTTGGGGCAAAGTAATTTTAGTTCCGCATTGGAGACTGTTGTAAACCTTAAAGAGAAATATGGAAAAACGTGGGATGCGATAAATCCTGAAACCGCTGCTAGAATGATTGTGCAAAATCGTTTTAAAACAGGTTTGGACATCGCTAAATATACTGCAGCCATCATGAGGAAAGATATGGCTGAGTATGATGCAGACCCAACACAATACACCCAATCTCTTGGTTGTTGGCATGGATTTGTAGCTCAGCAAAAAATGATCGCTGTGAAGAAGCATCATACAACCACAAGCAAACGGTATTTATATCTCTCTGGATGGATGGTAGCAGCGTTGCGATCAGAGTTTGGGCCGTTACCAGACCAATCCATACATGAAAAAACTGTGGTTCCGGCATTGATAAAAGAAATTTATGACTTCTTACGTCAGGCAGATGCCATTGCTTTAAACGATCTCTTTAGAAGACTTGAAAGGGGAGAGGATGTTCAGGATCAGATTGACAATTTTGAAACCCATGTAGTGCCCATTATAGCAGATATTGATGCAGGTTTTGGCAATGAAGAAGCTACTTATTTATTGGCGAAGAAGATGATAGAAGCAGGTGCTTGCGCCATTCAGGTTGAAAATCAGGTTTCTGATGCCAAGCAATGTGGACATCAGGATGGAAAAGTTACGGTGCCCCATGAAGATTTTATCGCTAAGCTAAATGCCATCAGGTATGCCTTTCTGGAACTTGGAATAGAGGACGGAATTATTGTAGCACGAACTGATTCTGAAGGAGCTGGCCTAACGCAAAAACTTCCGGTGAGTCAAAAACCGGGTGACTTAGCATCTCAATATTTAGCTTTTGTTGAGGCTAAAGAAATTGACATCGCAGATGCCAAAGACGATGATGTACTACTTAGAAGAGATGGTAAGTTGGTACGTCCTGAAAGATTGGCAAATGGATTATATAAATTCAGAAAAGACTCTAATATCGATAGGGTGGTATTAGATTGTATAACAAGCTTACAAAATGGTGCTGACTTACTGTGGATTGAAACACCCACACCAGATGTAAGGCAGATTGCGCACATGGTAAACAGAGTAAGGGCTGTAATTCATGATGCTAAACTTGTTTATAACAATTCGCCTTCATTTAACTGGACACTTAATTTCCGAAATCAAGCCTATTCTGAAATGTTGGAGGAAGGGAAGGACATGACTTCGTATGACCGCAATAATTTAATGAACGAACAATACGATAATTCTGAATTGTGCCTGAGAGCTGATGAAAAAATCAAATCTTTCCAGATGGATGGCGCGAGGGAAGCTGGTATTTTTCACCACCTGATAACTTTACCTACCTACCATACTACGGCACTAAGTATGAATGACCTAACGGAAGGATACTTTGGAGAAAAGGGGATGCTGTCTTATGTTGAGGGTGTACAGAGAAAGGAAATTCGTAAGGGAGTTGCTTGTGTAAAGCATCAGCGCATGGCAGGTTCTGATTTGGGTGATGATCATAAAACATTTTTTGCAGGAGAAAATGCCTTAAAAGCCGGAGGTAAGAACAATACTTCTAATCAATTCAAAGACAATACGGCATCTACTAAAGTTGAAAATCGATTAACGGCAGTGGCGTAAATTGAAGTAGTCTTTATGCTAGACACAGTGGTTCGAGATCATACGAACCACTGTTATGTATTTGAAAGGAAACACAAAAAGCGCTATTTTGGTATTGCTTATATAGTGGCCAAAGTGTTGACCATCATAGCAGTCATCAATTTCTCAATGAATAGACTCCTCAAAAAGATCGGAAAATATATACTCTACCTTTTCGGAGTTATTATTGTTTTAGTGCTTGGCGTCTTACTCGTGATTAGCATCAGTAGTTCTGGAAAGCCTGAGCCAGTTGTAGATGCTGGTGGAGATCCATTGCCCCATAGCATTGCATTAATAAATGATACTGTTATCAATGGCGCTTTACAGCGTTTAACCATTAGAGGTCATGATCAATCAAACCCTGTGTTGCTTAGGGTTCACGGTGGGCCTGGAAAAGTAGAGCCCCCTCAGGCCTATAGGTTTAATAACACGGATCTTGAAGAATATTTTACAGTCTGTTATTGGGATCAGCGAGGCGTAGGGCCTGCTTTTGATGGCAATGTATCTGAACAAAGTTATACCATAGAACAGATAGTAAATGATGGCCTGATAGTGACGGAGTATCTCAGGGAAACAATCGGTCAGGATAAAATATACATTGAAGGGACATCAACGGGAACAGTAATTGCCTCTTTTATGGTTCGTGAAAAGCCTCAATACTATCAGGCCTACATTGGAGTTGCCCAATTGGCTGACGGGAAGAAAAACGAGGAACTGTCCTATGATTTTGTTTTAACAGAAGCAAATAGAAGAGGAGATACCTTGGCGATAAAGGAACTTACAAGAATAGGATCCCCTCCTTATGAATCCATTGAGAAAGGAAATGAGGCGGTACAGATTGAAAGATTCTATGCTGACAAGTACATGCCAAAGAGCCCAACGGACATGAGTTCAATCGATGTTATGAAACTAATATTCTTATACAATGGATGGTCCATGAGC